>CALGNW010000243.1 GCA_937958345.1 uncultured Neomegalonema sp.
GTGGCGAAGAAATTTCACATGCGCCCGGAGTCCTGCTCAATGTTGATCCGCAAAACTGTTTTTGCCGCCTTTCTTTCGACCGCTGCCGTACCCGCGTTGTTCATCGCCGCCACTCCCGCGCTCGCAAATGTGCAGCAAAGCATTGACAATGCCTATGTTACGAGCGCGCGAAGCCATTTTGAAGCGGGCCGTTTGCGTGAAGCGAGTATCGAGCTGAAAAACGCGCTGCGTCAGGACCCGAGCGATGCCACCGCCCGTTTTCTGCTGGGCCGTATTCTGTTCGAACAGGGCGATATGCCCGGCGCGAAAAAAGAACTTGGCCGGTCGTATGAATTGTTTCCGACCGATGATAGCGCGGTTTGGCTGGGCGAAGCGCACCTGCGAAGCGGTGATCCCGACAAGGCGCTGTCGGTCGTTCAGGGCGAAGGCACAACGATTGACGGCACGATCCGCCGCCTGACCGTTCAGGCCGCCGCCCTGACCGGCCTGCGCCGTTTTGACGAAGCCGAAAGCACCTATCGCCGGTCGCTGGAAATCGACCCGCGCCGCGTCGAGGGTCATTTCGGTCTGGCCAAGGTTTTTGTGGGCCGCCGCGATTATCGCTCTGCCGCAGACAAGCTGGATGAAATTGTCATCGGCAAGCCGGACTTTTCGCCCGGCTGGATGCTGCGCGGTGAAGTCGCGCTGGCCAAAGGGGGCAAGCAGGCCGCGTTCGTCGCCTTTGACAAGGCCGTCGCCCTCGCGCCGGATACCGCACCGCCGCTGGTCGCGCGCGCCCGCGCAAATCTTGCCGCCGGAGATCTGGAACGCGCCCGTGACGACGCGCGTGCCGTTCAGAAACTGGCGCCGAATGCACCGATCTCACATTACCTGAACGCTGCCGTTGCCTTTGCCGATGGTGACATTGAAGCCGCGAACCGCTCGTTCACACAGTTGCAGCGGAACTTTGACAATTTTGCCCCGGCGGTCCTGTTGGGGGCGCTGATCAAGCATCAGAAGGGCGAGCACAATCAGGCGGATTCGCTGTTGGTGCGATATATTGCGATGCAGCCCGACAAGGTCGAAGCGCGCCGCGCGCTCGCCAGTGTGCGACTGGCCAACGGCCAACCGCGCAACGCGATTGATATGCTGGAAAGCGTACTTGAAAAAACGCCGGACGATTCCGCCAGCCTGCGCCAGATGGCCAGCGCGCATCTGAGCCTGGATCAGTATGACAAGGCCGAAGCGATCTTTAGCCGTCTTGTGAAAGAAGGCAGTCAGAGCGAAATCCGCGAAGCGGAAATGGCGCTGGCGCTGTTGAATCCGCCAGCCGGTGCGACCGATCCGGTCTTTGCCGATGTCGGTGTGCGCCGCACGCTGCTAAAGGCGGTGGACCGCGCGTCGAATGATGATGCGAAGACGGCGCAACGCCTGTTGGATCAACTGAATATCCGCAACAGCCCGACGGTGCTGGCGCTGCGCGGCAGTGTCGCGTCGCAACTGGGTGACAGTGCCGCCGCCCGCCGCTATCTCGATCAGGCGCTCGACATCGAGCCAGAGCTGTTGTCGGCCATCGCCGCCTATGAACAAATCGACCAGCGTGAAGGCAAGGCGGACCAGATTCTGCCGCGCCTTCAGCGTTTGCTGGGTGCTGCTCCGCAGAGCGAAATGCTGACGCTCGGCATCGCCCAGCGTATGGGTATGGAAGGCAAGCGGGCCGAGGCCACTGCTTTCCTGAGCCAGCGGACACAGGCGATCCCGAATTCGGTTGCCGTCTCGCGGGCGCTGGTTTCCGCTCATATGGTGCAAAAGGACTTTAACGCCGCCGCCGACGAGGCACAGCGTTTGTCGCGTGTCGCGCCGCAAAACCCGGCTGCGCTGATGTTCGCCACCAATGCGCTGTTGGATGCCAATGCCGCCGACCGCGCCGTGCCCGTGGCGCAATCGCTGCGTGCGCTGGTTCCGAACTCGCCGCGCGGTGCGACCCTGTTGGCCGAAACACAGCGTCAGGCCGGTGCGATTGACGCAGCGCGCCAGACCCTGCGCAGCGCGCAGCAGAACTGGCCGGATGAAGTGTCGGTGGTTGCCGCGCTGGTCAAGCTGGAGGTTGCGCAGCGCAATCCCGAAGCGGTGAAAGCCGCCACCAAGGCGCTGTCGCGCAAGAACCCGAATGCGGCGGCACGTCTGACCGCTACCGCTCTGAACGAGATGGGCCAGCCCGGCCTTGCGGTCGAGGCACTGGAACGGGCCTTTGCGCGCAATCCCGATGGCCGTCTCGCTGTTGATCTGTTCGCCGCCCGCCGCCGTGCAGGCCGCGATGATCTGGCGTTTTCGGACCTGTCAAAGTGGATCGATTCCAATAACGGCGACCGCACGGCTCTGATGAGCTATGCCACCGCGCTGTTGGAAGTGGGCCGTGAGAGCGAGGCGGAGAAAGCCTATCAGGCCTATCTCGCGCTGGAGCCGAACAACCCGGTCGCGCTGAACAACTATGCGTGGCTGCGCCACCAGAGCCAGCGCCCCGATGCGCTGGACTATGCCAAGCGTGCCTATGACGCCGCCAGCGGATCACCGGAAATCGCCGATACTTACGGCTGGATGCTGGTGACTTACGGCAAAGTCAAAGAGGGACTGGCGCTGTTGCAGACCGCCAAAAATGCCGCGCCGAACAGCCCCGGCATTCACTATCACTTCGCCTATGCGCTGTCGAAGGCAGGCCGCAAAGACGAGGCGAAATCGGTGCTGGTCAATGTGCTGCAGGGCACAGCCAAGTTTACCGAAAGAACAGAAGCCGAGCAGCTGATGCAGAAACTTAACGACGGCTGATAACAGCCGCGCAGGTTCTTCGCGATGCAGCCCCGGAGTTTACTTCGGGGCTGTTTTCGTATCCGCCGTATCCCGCCGCACCATGCGCACCAGCGAAAAGCTGACAATCATCAGCAGTGTCCACGACCCGAGCTTTCCGATCGGAACCGGCGCCCATTCCTTCAGCTGGTTCGGATAAAGCCACGTCCCGCTGACCGAGCCGATGTTCTCTGCCGCGTAGACCAGAACACCCACCAGAAAGAACAGCAGCAGCACCGGCACGCGGCCCATAGACGGAAAGTCAGCCCAGCATCGCCAGTACAGCAGCACCGTCACCGCCATCAGGACATAGCGCGCGTCGGGCAGAAAGTGGTGGCTGTAGAAATTCACATAGATCGCCAGCGCCAGCACGCCGCCCGCCCATTCCGCCGGTGCGCCCTGCAAACGCATGCCCGACAAGCGCCAGCCGCGCGCGATATAACTGCCGACTGCGGAATACATAAAGCCGGTGAACAGCGGCACGCCGCCGACCCTGAGGAATGCGGGTTCGGGGTAAATCCATGCGCCGACCGAGGTTTTGAAAATCTCCATAATCACACCGACGATGTGAAAGACGAGGATCACGCGGGCCTCGGCCCATGTCTCGCGGCCCGTCGCCAGCAGCCATGCCTGAAACGCCAGCACCGCGACAAACAGAAAGTCATAGCGGTAGACCGGCCAGCCGTCCTGCCAGACAAACGACGTCAGCATGATCGCCGACAGGATGAGAATACCGAAAATCGCCGCCGAAAATTGCAGCCGGATGAATGCGGCGATGGCCGTCATATCCTAGCGCCCCTCGAACGACGCTTTCCGTTTTTCAAGGAATGCCGCCGCGCCCTCGGCAAAATCGCGGGTAGAGGCCGCCTCGGCCTGACCGCGTGCCTCGATCACCAGTTGCTCGATCAGGTCGGTTTGCATGCCTGCGCGCATGGCGCGTTTTGTCAGTTCGAACGACCGGGTCGGCCCGTTGGCAAAGCCGCCTGCCATCGCGGATGCCTCGGCCATCAGCGCGTCGTCCTCGATCATTTTCCAGACGAGGCCCCATTCGGCGGCCTTTTCGCCATCCACGGGTTCGGTCGTCATGGCCATGCCCATGGCACGGGGCAGACCGATCAGGCGCGGCAGAAAATACGTCGATGCGACGTCGGGCATCAGGCCGATGCGGGCAAAGGCGATCACGAACTGTGCCGAGCGGCCCGCGAGCACGATATCCGCAAGCAATGCAAGGCTGGCCCCCGCCCCCGCCGCGACGCCGTTGACGGCACAAATCACCGGCAGCGGACAATCGAGGATGGCGTGCAGCATCGGTTCGTATTCTTCGCGCAGCGTGCGTTCGACATTCGGCAGGCCGCCGCCCTGTTCGCTGAGATCCTGTCCCGAACAAAAGCTGCGCCCCGCGCCGGTCAGCAGAATGGCACGGGCGCCCTCTGCCGGGGCGCGCTCGAAGGCGTGCTTCAGCTCGTGGCGCATGGGTTTGTTGAGCGAGTTGAGCGATTCCGCACGGTCCAGCGTGATGGTCGCGACGCGGTCGGTAAGGTCGTAGCGGATTGTCTCGTAAGCGTCCATCGGGCAGCCTCCTGTTGCGCCCTTTCAAATATCAGAGCGGGCGCAGGACGCAAGCTGCCGATGGGTAAGGGAAGTCAGGACGTTAACGCGGCGTCCAGAGCGGTGGACAGCCTGTCGGTGATCTGTTCGATCTGGGTGTCCCCGATAATAAACGGCGGCGCAAGCAGGACGTGATCGCCGTTGCGACCGTCGATTGTGCCGCCCATCGGATAACAGATCAGGCCCGCGTCGAACGCCGCCGCCTTAAAGCGTTTGTGAATGCTCCGCGCCGGATCGAAGGGCGCTTTGGTCTCGCGGTCCTGCACAATCTCTAACCCGAGGAACAGGCCGCGTCCGCGAATGTCGCCGATATGCGGATGCTGGCCGAAGGTCGCATCCAGTGCCGAACGCAGTTCTGCGCCGCGCGTGTTGACGGCATCTATCAAGCCGCGCTCTTCGATGCTTTGCACCACAGCAAGCGCACCGGCGCAGGCAGTCGGATGGCCGATATAAGTATGGCCGTGCTGGAAAAAGCCCGAGCCGTTCTCGACCGCATTATAAATCGCCGACGAACACAGCATCGCGCCGATGGGCTGATACCCCGCGCCCAGCCCCTTTGCGATGCACAGGATATCGGGAGAGATACCCTCCTGATCCGACGCGAATAATGCGCCGGTCCGGCCCATGCCGCACATGACCTCGTCGAGGATCAACAGCACGCCGTGGCGGTCGCAAATCCGGCGGATGCGCTTGAAATATCCCTCGACCGCAGGGACGGCCCCGAGGGTTGCACCGACGACAGGTTCGGCAATGAACGCCATGACCGTTTCGGGGCCGAGGCGCAGGATTTCGGTTTCCAGCTCGTCCGCGACGCGGTGACCGTATTGCAACGGCGTTTCATCATCGGCTCTGCCGCGATATTCGTAACACGGCGATATGTGCGAAGTTTCGATCATCAGGGGCGCAAAGGGTTCGCGCCGCCACGCGTTGCCGCCCGCCGCCAGCGCGCCCAAGGTATTGCCGTGATAGCTTTGTTTGCGCGAAATCAGGCGGTGGCGTGCGGGTTGACCGCGCTCGATCTGGACCTGACGCGCAAGTTTAATCGCCGCCTCGACCGCCTCGGAACCGCCGGAGACGAAATAGCAGCGGTCCAATCCCTCCGGCGCGCGGGCGATGAGGTGATCGGCCAGAGCCTCTGCCGGTTCGGACGTGAAAAATCCGGTATGGGCAAAGGCGAGTTTATCAAGCTGGGCCTTGATCGCATCGGTCACACGGGTATCGCCATGGCCAAGGCATGAAACCGCCGCCCCGCCGGACCCGTCCAGATAGCGTTTGCCGGTCGAGTCAATCAGGTAACACCCTTCGCCGCCGACCGCGACGGGCAGGTCCGATTTTGTGTGGCGCGGAAAGATATGTGACATGCCGAAATTTAGGCACAGGTTCGCAAACCTGTCACGCGATAGATTGATCGGAACGGACGGGCATTCGGAGGCTGAGGTCGGCTTTGTTGCCGCGTATGCGTGCAGCGCGCGGTGGGGAAAATCTGTCTTGACTTATTTTATTTGTTCATTTTATGTTCTATCCATCACTCACCGGAAAGGACACCATGCTGCGCGACGCCTCCGACCCTGTTGAACGCTATCGGCTGGTGCTGTTGCGCCTGCTGGCGGGGCTGTTTGTGATGGCGGGTTTGCAGCCGGGAACGGCGGTGGTCGAGAGCCTGCCCCGCGGGGTGAAATACGCAATTCTGCGGGTTTTGCGTCAGGCCGAGTCGGCAACGCGGCGGCTGGTGATGGCCGAAGCCGCCAAGCTGGATGCGGTGGAATACGTGCCGCCGCCGAAGCGGGAGAAACCTGCGGCGCAGCGGTCGGGCGGGAAAAAGACCCGCGCGCCCCGGATGCCGCTGTTCCGGCTGATTGATCCGCGAAAGTTTCTGGAGGAACTGCACCCGAACCGGCGGGCGCGCAGAGCGGCGAAGAAGAAAAGCCGCGAACCCAAGTTGTTGTTCCGCATTGCCGGT
>CALGNW010000244.1 GCA_937958345.1 uncultured Neomegalonema sp.
GGGTTTTCAAAGGATGCGCTTTACGAGGCAGAGCGCGCGAACATTCCGGTCGCATTGATGGACTTGAATGCACTCGTCGCAGCGCTCCTTGACCACTACGAGGCACTCGACGCTCAAACCCGTCAATTGGTTCCGTTGACCAGCGTGTACTGGCCGCTCGCATGAACCTGCCAGCCCCTTTACATAGGCGGTCCTGCCGGAGACACCGGACGGCGATTTGCCGCGGTTTGATTGAGCGTGAAGGGGCGGTGTAAGGTGATATGAGCGCCGCCAATGAGACGCCGCGGTCGGATCAGCCGGGTAAGGGTATCCTGCTAACGCTGTGTGCCCTGCTGTGCTTTACCGGCATTGATACCTGCGCCAAGCTGTTGGTCGAGACCCTGCCCGCGCTGGAGGTGGTGTTCTTTCGCTATTTCGGCCATTTCGTGATTATGGCGGCGATTTTTCTGCCCCTGCGCGGGGTCAGTATCCTTCATGCCAACCAACCGAAAACCCAAGTCCTGAGGGCGATGTGCCTGATGGGCAGCACTTTGCTGAATTTTCTGGCGCTGCAATACCTGCAACTCGGTGTCACCAGCGCGATCTTTTTCACCATCCCGCTGCTGGTCTGTGCGCTGTCCGTGCCGATGCTGGGCGAGACGGTCGGGCCGCGCCGCTGGGCCGCGATCTTTGTCGGGCTGATCGGGGTCATCATTATCATCAGGCCGGGCTTAGGCGCGCTGCACTGGGCGTGGCTGTTGTCGATCGGCGCCTGCATCGCAGCCTCGTTCTACATGATCCTGACGCGCAAGCTGGCGGGGGTCGATTCAACCGAGACAAGCCAGTTCTATGTGGGGTTCGTTTCCATGATCTTCATGGCCCCGCTGGCCGCGACCGTTTGGGTATCGCCGGTCGGCACGCTGGAGATCATTCTCTGCGGTGTGATCGGTTTTCTCGGCTGGCTCGGCCATCAATGCCTGACCGTCGCGCACCGGTTTGCGCCTGCCTCGCTGTTGTCGCCATTCACGTATCTGCAGATCCTGTCGATGGTCGCGTCGGGTTATATCGTCTTCGACAATATTCCGGACATCTGGGTTTTTGTCGGTGCCGGTATTGTCATCATCAGCGGCCTGTACATGTGGCTGCGCGAGCGGCAGTTGGGCCGCGCGGAAACGGCGTTGCAGCGCCCGCCAAAGTAAGCGGCCCCGAACTGTTAGCGGGGTTTTAACGCGCGCCCCGTATTAAGCCTGCATTAACAGCAGGCGGGGTGTCAGGATGAAAACGGCAGAGGGCAATACGCTCGCCGCGTCCGGCGCAGCGGGCACACCGCCCGCCTCGGCACGCTCCCCCGGCAAGCATCTGTTCTCATACCGCGCAAGTTCGTCGGTTTTCGGACGGCGGTTCTACATCTCGATCTTTTTCGGGACCGAGCGACGCGCCGACGCGCGGCTTGAACAGGAAGGCCGCAAAAAATCTTTCCTCAACCTTCTGATGATGGGCCTGACCATCACGTGGGTGATCTTTTGGATCACCGTCGTCATCATCGGGTTCGCAGTCGTCGCGCTGTATTTGCTGAAATCCGCCGCCGGCATCAATCTGTTCGAACAGGATTCGTTTCTGCACCCGTTCTTTTTCGACTGACCCGAGCGCGCGCCCGAAAACCGGCGCGGGCGGCATCTTTACCGCCCGCGCCAGAAGTCATCAGGCGTTGACGTCAACGACCACGCGGCCTTTGACCTGACCCTTGAGGATCGCGCTGCCGAGTTTCGGCAAATCGCCCAGCGTCGCCATCTCGATCATTGATTCCAACTTGTCCATCGGCAGGTCCTTGGCAATGCGGCCCCACGCGCGGACGCGGTTGTCATAGGGCTGCATAACCGAATCGATCCCGAGCAGGTTTACGCCGCGCAGCAGGAACGGCACGACGGTCGCAGGCAATGCCGCGCCGCCCGCAAGGCCAACCGCCGCAACGGACGAGCCGTACTTCATCTGGCCCAGCACCCGCGCCAGCATCGCACCGCCGACGGCATCGACACAACCAGCCCAGGTTTCGGCCTCCAGCGGGCGCTTGGTCGTCTCGTTGATCTCCTCGCGCGCGACAATGCGCGACGCGCCGAGGCCGGTCAGGTAATCCGCCGTCTCGGGCCGTCCGGTCACGCCCGCGACTTCATAGCCGAGATTGGCAAGAATTGCGGTCGCGACAGACCCGACGCCGCCCGCCGCGCCGGTCACCAGCACCTCGCCGTCCGCCGGTTTCATGCCGTGATCTTCCAGCGCCATCACCGCCAGCATCGACGTAAAGCCCGCCGTGCCGACCGCCATCGCCTGTTTCGGCGTGATGCCATCGGGCAGCGGGACCAGCCAGTCGGCCTTGACCCGCGCCTTTTGCGCGTATCCGCCCCAATGCGCCTCCCCGACGCGCCAGCCGGTCAGCACAACCTTGTCGCCCGCCGTATAGCGGCCATCGTCCGACGCTTCGACCGTGCCGACGAAATCAATGCCGGGCACGTGCGGAAAATTCCGCACCAGTCCGCCGGTCGCATTCACGCACAGGCCGTCCTTATAATTGACCGTCGAATAATCGATGGCCACGGTCACGTCGCCTTCGGGCAGGCGATCAAGCTCGATCTGTTCGATATTCTGACTGACGTTGCCGTCGTCGTCCTTGTTCACGATCAGGGCGTTGAAGCTCATGGATTAACCTCGGAAAATTTGTGGATTTCTGGCGACAGGTTTATGACGCGTGAACCGAAACGCAAGGCAAAGTCGATTACGGTCGGCATTTCCGGAGTTATGCCACGATTTTAAGAGATTTTCCCATGAAATTTAAGACTCTTCCCCTCATTTTCGTCTGTTTTGCCCCGCCCGCCGCCGCCGACATTTATCCGATCAAAGAGGGCGACGTTTTCTGCATCGGCTACGACAAGACGTCGAATTCCTGCTCGTCCGTCCAGACCGTGAAAGTCGTTTCCGACGACCGGTACCTGATCCTCGATCTGGCCGGATTTGCCTTCGGTGAAAAGCGGCTCGATATGGTTGCCACGATGGAAGCGACTGAAAAGGAGGGTAAAATCTGCATCACACCCGGAGGGATCAACGCGGTCATCACGCCGAAGGAGGCCGCGATTGCCGAGGGCTGGCAAAACCTGATGCAATACCAACTCGATGAACTGGCCGAACAGGGTTATTGTGTCGAACATCGGAAATGCGACGATGAATGGGTCACGATTGCCTGGGTGGACGGCGAAGAGCGCCGCGAGCTTAGCGCGACGTTTCAGGTATTCGGCGAAGACGACCCGCGCTCAAGAACCGCACAGCCCCGCTATCTCGGCATGGCCGAACTCAATTCAATGCAAAAGAAAGTCGAAGACAAATGCTTCGGCAAAGATAC
>CALGNW010000245.1 GCA_937958345.1 uncultured Neomegalonema sp.
GCGACTGCGAATGCGACTGCGACTGCGCCTGCGCCTGCGACTGCGACTGCGAATGCGCCTGCGCCTGCGCCTGCGAATGCGACTGCGAATGCGACTGCGAATGCGACTGCGACTGCGAATGCGAATGCGACTGCGCCTGCGACTGCGACTGCGACTGCGACTGCGAATGCGACTGCGCCTGCGCCTGCGACTGCGCCTGCGCCTGCAACTGCGAATGCGAGTGCGACTGCGACTGCGACTGCGACTGCGCCTGCGCCTGCGACTGCGAATGCGCCTGCGAATGCGCCTGCGAATGCGCCTGCGAATGCGACTGCGAGCAACCAAACGCTTAAGACAATGTAAAAGTTCCCTGTGAATACCCGCACGGCGAAAGGGGCGACGATAATCGCAACGACGCCTGTTCTTAACCAACCATTCGATTCTGCCGCAAGCACAGGCACAGTTCCTAAAAACCCCGTCTCGCCTGTGGCCCACCAAACAAGTATGACCGAGAAAATCGGATAGACGACCGCAAACAACAGCGCCTTATCCAGCAGTGAACCACTCCAGGCCGTCCGCCATCCGCGACTTTCGTCACGGATCGCCGCAGGAAACCGCTTATCAACCCCATCAAGAAACGCATTGAGCAAACGGCGATAATGCGACTCCAGTGATTTCGTCCCAACCCGTTCCGGGTCCAACAGCCGCCGCGTATTCTGTCGCCCCGGTGCATCCTTTAGCTTGAGTGCGAAATAGCCCGT
Organism: uncultured Neomegalonema sp.; assembly: GCA_937958345.1. Classification (GTDB taxonomy): domain Bacteria; phylum Pseudomonadota; class Alphaproteobacteria; order Rhodobacterales; family Rhodobacteraceae; genus JAHDDY01. The sequence continues at coordinate 741 of CALGNW010000245.1, forward strand.
GAAAAACACCCAAAAGACACCCGCAAGCTGCAACCACCACCCCCGCGAAGAATCGAGCAGGTAATCCTTCACAAATTCAATCAAGCCAGCATCCTCACAGCCAAGTTGCAATCCTAACGGGCAAGACGGACTCGCTCAATCGAAAACAACTCCACTCCCACCCCCCTCACCGCAGCATCGGCCACAGCGACAGGGCGAGGATAACACCCATCGTAATATTGAACCATTTCAGCCGCGTCGGTTCGGCCAGATACCCGCGCAGCGACGTGCCCATCCCGCACCACAAAAACGCACAAGGGGCCAGCACCAGCATAAACGCCGCCACCACCAGCAGAGACGTCGCGGTATAATTCGCGGGGTCGGTATAGGCCGCCATTGCGCCGACACCGACCGCCCACGCCTTGGGGTTCACCCACTGAAATCCGGCGGCTTGCAACACCGTCAGCGGTTGCGCCTCGGTCTCGCGCGACCCCATCGCCCGCGCGGTTCCGATCTTCCACGCCAGCCACAGCAGATACATCCCCGACGCAATCTTCATCGCAAAGTGCAGTTGCGGCGAGGCCACCAAAATCTGCCCCAACCCGAAGCCGGTCGCCAGCAACAGCGACCCGAACCCGAACGCGATCCCGATGATATGCGGGATGGTCCGCGCGACGCCGAAATTGACCCCCGATGCCAACAGCATCAGCGTATTCGGCCCCGGCGTTGCCGACCCGACAAAGGCAAACGCCATCAGCGCCGCAAAAACATCCCAGCTCATACGGCGGCCTCGTGACAAACGACATGGAACTTGTTTCCGTCGGGGTCGCGAAAATACGCCCCGTAGTAATTCGCGTGATAATGCGGGCGCAGGCCCGGCGGCCCCTCGCACGTGCCATGCCCCGCGATCGCCGCGCCATAGGCCGCATCCACCGCCGCCCGATCCGGCGCGAGCAGGGCAACCATCGTTCCGTTTCCCGCCGAGGCGGGCGCATCATCAAAGGGCAGCGCAATCGTCAGAAACGGCAGATCAGCCCCCGGCGCACGAAAACTCACCCATTGCGGCTCGTAATTTCGCAGTTCCAGCCCGAGCGGCGCAAAAACCGCCTCGAAGAACGCTTTTGCGGCGTCCACATCGCTCGTACCGACCATTACATGAGAAAACATCGCCCGCCCTCAATCTAAAGGCGACCCCGCCCCATTCGCGCCTCACCCGCACCAGAAACGCACTGATATTGACGCGAAAGCAAGCGGGCCGTTACACCACACTGAAAATAGGCAGGATATTTCATGGATAAGATCGTCGTCACGGGCGGAACGCCGCTGCACGGAACCATTCCGGTTTCGGGGTCAAAGAACGCCTGCCTGCCGCTGATGACCGCCGCCTTGCTGACGGATCAGCCGTTGACGCTGACAAACGTGCCGGGCCTTGCCGATATGAATACGATGGGCGCGCTGCTCGAAAGCCTCGGCGCGACGGTCGAGCGGGACCCCGACGCCCACCGCATGACCCTGCGGGCCGAGCGCATCCGCACCCCGCTGGCGCATTACGATATTGTCCGCAAAATGCGTGCGAGCATCCTTGTGCTGGGGCCGATGCTGGCGCGGGACGGCGCGGGCACGGTGTCCCTGCCCGGCGGCTGTGCCATCGGCGCGCGCCCTGTTGATCTCCACCTCAAGGGGCTTGAGGCGATGGGCGCGGTGCTGGACCTGCGCGATGGCTATGTCCATGCCTCTGTCCCGCGCTCGCTGAACGGCGGGCGTCTGCGCGGGGTGTCCTTCCGCTTTCCGGTCGTCTCGGTCGGTGCGACCGAAAACCTGCTGATGGCCGCCACCCTCGCCAAGGGCACAACCCGCCTCGTGAATGCGGCGCAGGAACCCGAGATCACCGATCTGGCCGATTGCCTGATCGCGATGGGCGCACAGATCGAGGGCGCGGGCACGTCCACCATCGAAATTCAGGGCGTAGACGCGCTGTCCGGCACGGAACACAGCGTTATTGCCGACCGGATCGAACTGGGCAGCTTTATGATCGCTCCGGCCATCACAGGCGGTGATGTGCTGGTCACGGGTGGCAAAATGTCCCTCGTCCAGACCTTCGCCGAAGCGTTGGAGGCCGCAGGCGTCTCGGTCAGCGACACGCCGGAGGGCATCCGCGTGACCCGCAAAAACGGCGTGATCCACCCGGTCAGCTTTACCACCGAGCCGTTCCCCGGCTTTGCCACCGACCTGCAGGCGCAGATGATGGCGCTGATGACGCTGGCGGACGGCGTTTCGGTGATTGACGAAAAGATTTTCGAGAACCGCTTCATGCACGCACCTGAACTCACCCGCATGGGCGCGAACATCGCGGTTGATGGCGGACGGGCCACAGTCACGGGCGTTCCGGGCCTGCGCGGCGCTCCGGTTATGGCCACGGACTTGCGCGCGTCGATTTCGCTCTTACTTGCAGGACTGGCGGCAGACGGAGAAACCTCTGTCAGCCGTGTCTATCACCTCGATCGCGGGTACGAGCGCGTCGAGGAAAAACTGCGCGCATGCGGCGCGAAAATCGAACGCGTGAGCGAAGACGAATGACCGATTTGAACCTGTGATCCCCGGGCATGCCCCGAGGATCTCTCGCCAGATCAATAGGCCGTCGGATCAGGTCCGGCGGGTACAGGAAAGTTAGATGACCGAACAGGATGCGAGCTTCGCCGACGGCGCACCGACCAACCGGAACAAAGTCAAACTGATGGCGCAGGACGCGCAGGATCTTTCGATTATCTCGGCACTGATGCAGGACGCCATCGGCAAAACCACCGAGATCGCGTGGCTGCCCGACCGCCGCATCTTTGCCCTCGTTGTCAACCGCTTCCGCTGGGAAGACGCCGCCAGCGCCGAGGCCGAAGGGCGCGCTTACGAGCGTGTCCGCGCAGGGCTGCATGTGCAGGACGTCTCGCACGCGAAATTCCGCGGCTTTGATGTTGCAAAGGGGCAGGAGGCGTTCGAAATGCTGTCCCTCACCTTCACGCCCGGCGAGGACGGAACCGGCCACGTCGTGATTGATTGCGCGGGCGGCGCGGGCTTTGACCTGACTGTCGAGGCGCTGGATGTCCGCATGGCCGACATGGATACGGTCTGGCGCACGCAACACCTGCCGAAACACGAGGACGAGGCGTGACCGATTACCTGCCCGCTGCCCCGGACGTGATCCGGGGCCTTTCACCCCGCGCACAGGCGCAGGATCAAGTCCGGCAAAGGCACGCACTATGACCCGCCGCCTCTCGTCCTCCGATCCCGACTTCGACACCGCCTTTGCCGATCTGCTGAACCTCAAGCGCGAAACCAGCGCCGAGGTTGACGGCGTCGTGTCCGCCATCCTGTCCGACGTGCAGGTGCGCGGCGACGCTGCCGTCATTGACTATACGGCAAAGTTCGACCGGCAAACGCTGAACGCTGATACGCTCGCGATTTCCGCTGAAGAAATCGACGCCGCCGTGGCCGCCGCGCCCGCCGACCAGCGCGCCGCATTGGAAACCGCTGCCCGACGCATCACCGCCTATCACGCGCGCCAACTGCCCGAGGACGCCGACTGGACCGACGAGAGCGGCGTGCGCCTCGGCTGGCGCTGGACGCCCGTGGACGCAGCGGGCCTTTATGCCCCCGGCGGCCTCGCCAGCTATCCCTCTTCCGTGCTGATGAACGCGATCCCGGCCAAGGCCGCAGGGGTCGAGCGCCTCGCCCTCTGCGTCCCGACCCCGGACGGCGAGGTCAATCCGCTGGTCCTCTGCGCAGCGCGGCTCGCGGGTGTCACCGAGGTTTACCGCATCGGCGGCGCGCAAGCGATTGGCGCGATGGCTTATGGCACGCAAACGATCCCGCCGGTCGATGTGATCGTCGGCCCCGGCAATGCGTTTGTCGCCGCCGCCAAGCGTCAGGTGTTCGGGCGCGTCGGCATCGACTCAATTGCGGGACCCTCGGAGATTCTTGTCATCGCAGACGGCGAGAACGACCCCGACTGGATTGCCCTAGACCTGCTCTCACAAGCCGAACATGACGAGAGCGCGCAATCCATTCTCATCACCACGGACAGCGCGTTTGGCGATGCCGTCGCAGCCGCCGGTGCGAAACGGTTAGAAACGTTGGAACGCCGCGCCATCGCAAGCGCAAGCTGGCAATCCTCCGGCGCAATCATCACCGTGCCCAACCTCGATACGGCTGC
>CALGNW010000246.1 GCA_937958345.1 uncultured Neomegalonema sp.
AATGCCGATATTGAAAAGAACGGCTATCTCGGTCTTGGACCGGAAGAAGATATCAAGTTCATCAAGGACTGGTATTGATGCGCGCGCTTGCGCTTGGACTGGCGCTGTTCGCAGCGCCAGCATTCGCCGGGTCGCCCTTGCCGTTTGACGTTGGGGGACCCTTCGAGCTGATCGACCAAAAGGGTGAAACCCGCACCGATAAAAGCTTTCAGGGCAAACCGGCGCTGTTGTTCTTTGGCTATGCCGATTGCCAGTCAATCTGCACGGTCGCCCTGCCCCGCATGGCCGAAGCCGTTGATTTACTGGCCGAGCAAGGCACGGATGTTCAGCCCATCCTGATCACAGTTGACCCGGATCGCGATACGCCGGAATCCCTCGCCGAGAATGCCCCAAAAATTCACGCACGCCTGATCGCGCTGACCGGGGATGAGGACGCATTGGCCCAAGCGCGCAAATCGTACCGGGTGGAAAGCAAGCTGATCGGTGAAGACATCGAGGGGCCGATCTATGCCCATGGCAGCTTTATCTATCTGCTGGGGGCGGATGGCGCGGTGAAATCGCTGTTGCCTCCGGTCCTCGCACCCGAACGCATGGCCGAAATCGCCCAAGGCTATCTCAAGTAAGCCAAGCAGCCTTACGGAACTTGGCGCTCCCACGGTGGGACCGGACCAAACGCGGCCACGAGGTGATCAATCAGCGCCCGCACCTTGGGCGAGAGATTGCGGCGTGTGGAATAGACCGCATAAATATCGGAGTCCTTGCCCTCATATTCAGGGAACAGCCGCACCAACCGCCCCGATACCAGATCGGGCGCAATCAGATACGTGGACAGACGCGCGATACCAATGCCTGCGAGCGCGGCATGGTAAACGGCATCCGCGCTGTTCAATTCCATGTTGCTCGGCAAACGCGCCGGAGCCGCCGTCGGATCGATACCGCCGGTATGCCAGTCATTCCAGCTTTGAACCGTCGAAAGGCGCAGATAGTTGTGCTGCGCCATATCCGCAAAATCAGCTGGCGTGCCCATCCGCTCCAGATATTCCGGTGCGGCACAAACCACACGGCGGTTCGGGGCGAGCTTTCGCGCGACTAAGGACTGATCCTCGATTTGTTCGGTAAACTGAATCGCCACGTCAATGCGGTCATCGGCAAAATCGCGCTTGGTATCGGTGAAATCCACCGACAACTGAACTTCCGGATATTTGGCTAAAAACGCGGGTAATACCGCCATGAGCTGTGCCTTGCCGAAGGCGACGGTTGACAGAATGTGCAGGCGGCCCTGTGGCTTGTCGCCCAGCGAGACGATCATCTCTTCCGCCTGAGTCACGTTCCGCGCGATTTCCGCACAGCGTTCGTAAAACTGTTCGCCCTCATCGGTCAGCGAAATTCCGCTGGATGAACGATTTAGCAGGCGCACGCCGACGCGGTCTTCCAGATGGGAAACCTGCTTGCTGACCGCAGACGGAGAGTGGTTCAACGTGCGTGCGGCGGCGGAAAGACTGCCTTCATCCACAACGCGGGCGAACAGCACCATTTGGCTCGAAAGTTCCATATCAAGACTCCGTTCCATTACCTGAGGGCAAGACCGTCATGCCGCAAGCGGGGGTGTCAAAGTTGCGACGGTAACGCCATGTTTGCAACGCAGCAAATATAATGCAGTGCAGCATTTATATCGAAAGAAGGGACAATATCCATGTTCAGCATGAATGCGACGCAGCAATCGCCCAACCGCTTATCGGAGAGTATGGCAATGACGTTTTATGAAATGAGCCAACCCACGGTCAGAAAATTCAGTCTCTTTGACGGTATTTTTAGTAAAATGAACGCCGGAATGAAGGCCGTTCAGTATGGCCGCATGCTTCAGGCATTGTCGCAACTGTCCGACGCACAGCTTTCGGCAATGAACGTGAAACGCAGCGAGATCGCCGCGCACGCTCATCGTTGCATCTACCCGGACTAAGCGCCCGTCACGTCAGCCGCCGGCAATTCGGGGGCACGCGGCACAGTCAGCGCCTGTTCGGCGGGGATCGACTCGGCCATAAAAGCCTTGATCGCCCCCGGATGCGACTCGACACGGGCGCACATCGCCTGAAGGGTCGGCCATTTCTCGATACCCGGTAAAACCGGATTGTTTCGGGGATAAAGCTGGGCCCATCTGGCCAGAACACCGCAGTAGATATCCGGCAGGATCGTCGGATGCCCAACGATCCGATCATAGACATACTCCTCCAGCATGTCGAAATGATCGTTCATCCGCCGGGAAATGCCCGCACGCAACAACTCGGTTGCGCCGTCGTCAATATACCGGTCGGCATAAAACGCCGCGCGCAGGTCGGCGTGAACGGTGTTTGACAGATAGAACAACCATTTCAGGACGGTTGACCGCGCGTAATCGTCGGCAAACTTCGGTCCGCTCGGCCCCAGCCGTCCGGCTTTCTCTGCCAGATACCAGAGGATCGCACCGGTCTCGAACATCACGCAATCGCCATCCTCGAGCACCGGAATCAGGCCCTGCGGATTTTTTTCGCGGTAAGCCGCCGAACGATGCTGGCCGTTTGCGCGATCCACGCGAACCGCCTCAAAGGGCAGGCGGAACATTTCCAGCGCGATGCGCACGGGCAGGTTCGCGTTGTCGGGGGCCCAGTGGAGTTTCAGCATCATGCGGGCACCGGCAGACGAATCGGAAAGCGTTCCCGAACCGCAGCATCGATCTCGGGCGATAGCGCGGCGCGATCCGGCATTCCTAATATCTCGTATTTCTTGGCAATCGCGTTCTTGATCAGATCAGGCTTGCCCAGTTCCAGCCATTCCTTCGGAGAACTGCGGTCGCTCATGTCGGGATAGAAATACTCTGTCTGCATCATGCTGAGTGTCTGATCCGAACCGAGATAATGCCCCGGCCCGCCGATGCACACATCCTTGATGCGGCCAATGTCGAGATTTTCGTCGGTGACTTCGATCCCGCGCACACAGCGCAAACACTGGCCCAGCATATCATTATCGAGGATCAATCCCTCCAGCGAGAACCCGAGCAGCGAGGCGTACATGCCCGCGCTCTCATAAACCATGTTCAGCCCCGCAAGCCCCGCCATCACGCTGGTCACGCCATGCTCTGCACCGGATTGCGCGTCGGGGAATTTGGCATCGGCCATGCCTCCCGCCGCGCCCGTGGGCAGATCATAATGCCGTCCCATCTGGGCGCAGGCAGAGGTCAGCAACGCTTGCTCGCCCGATCCGCCACACATCGCGCCCGTGCGCAGGTCAGACACAAAAGGCCATGTGCCGAAAATTGCGGGCGCACCCGGTTTGATGGATTGCACATAGACCAGACCGGCGAGGCACTCAGCCACCGCCTGCGCCACCGTCGCCGCCAGCGGAGCCGGAGCGGTCGCCCCCGCCTGACCGGCAGACAACAACAGAACCGGCATACCCGCACGGATGCAGGTCTCCATCACCTCGCAGGACTCAGTGGCAAATTTCAGCGGCGGGACAACAAAGCAGTTCGAGTTCGAGACGAAAGGCCGCGCGCGCCATGCCTCCTCGCCGCCGGCGATTGTATGCAGCATCTCGATACACTCGGCGGCAAAGACCTCTTCGGTAAAGGACGTACCGATATGTTTGGTCGTCCCCATGATGGACGCATAAAGCGTGTTAATGTCCATCTCGCGATTGTCTGTCAGATCGCGCGCGACCATACACCGCTGGAAAAAATGGACATTGTCGAGATGGTCGGTGATCTTGGCCGCCGAGTACAAGTCCGCCAGCGTGCTTTCATCATACTCGCCGGTTTCGATATTCGCGATATGCACCGCCGCACCGGCGGTTCCGTAGTGGACGCGATGGCCGCCGGGGTGAAGGTCATGCTTGGGGTCGCGCCCGTGCAGGGTGAGGTTACGGTTGGCATCCTTCAACGCCTTTTCAACAACTGCACGCGGAAAACGCAGACGCCCGTCCTCCTCGTTATAAACCGCGCCGTAAGCGGTCATCGCCTTGATCCCGCTTTCAGGTGCGAGGGACAAACCGATCTCGTCCAGAATTTGCAGCACCGCCTCGTGAATACGCTGCACTTCGGCATCGGTGAGCGGTTTGTAGCGGCCCCCGCTAAGACCGGCACGGATCGGGCGGCTTGCCTCGGCAAGCGGGGCGGCGCGCAAAGCTTTGCGGGCTTCACGGCCTCCGGCACGGCGGGAGGAACGCGGGGCAGTTTCGGTTTTGGTGGTCATGGCTCAACTCATTTTCTGACAGGAAGGATCGGGTCAGAAAAAGCGGGGTGGAGCCTGCCTCGGGTGCGACGGCGCTTCCGCAGAAAGCGTGGGGCGCAAATCGGCGACGCGGGGCGCATACCGCTGACAGGTCAGAGCCATTTGAAACTTGCGCATTCCGCCGCCATCAACTCTCTCAAGAAGCACCAGCGTGGCAGGCTCAATTGCCTCTGACAAGCACCAGAAACGACACCGATGTCGCGAATAGCGCCCGGAGCGGTAAAATCTGCGTGCTGCCCCCAATCTCGCCGCGCAAACTGAGGCATTTATGCAATTTTGTGGCGATGAAGACATAAATTCAGGGAACTTACGACTCGGTTGCGACTTATCGAACCGTGTCGGCGCGCGTGAGCCGGCATGGGTCGATAAGTGGAAAACCGAAATGTTAAAAACAACCGCAATAACGCTTTTTTTCGTTTCAGCCTTTGCTGCAAGTGATGCCTCGGCCCGCCTCCTCAGTGCGACTTTACCGCCGCCAGACGAGTTGTCCGTGACGGCAGTGCATCTACCGACAGGATGCGTCGCTCGGGTGACATTCAGCTACGATGCCTTTGTGAAAGCGCAGATCACAGACCCTGCTTGCCTGCCCGCAGGGGTGACGGCGCGCGATATCCCCGCAACAGAAGCGGATTTCGCCAATACCTCGCAAGATGCGAACGAGGCGCAGTCCTATCCCAACCATCTTTTGCGGCGGCGATAAGAGCGCACGTTACGATAGGACTTTCGACCCTCGTCGGACATGCCGAGGTAAAATTCTTTCACGTCGGGGTTCTCGCGCAGCTCTGCGGCAGGGCCATCCATCACGACCCGGCCTGATTCCAGAATATAGCCATAATGGGCAAAGCGGAGCGCGACGTTTGTGTTTTGCTCTGCGAGCAGGAACGACACGCCCTCTTTTTCGTTCAGGTCTTTGACGATCCCGAAAATTTCTTCGACCAATTGCGGCGCAAGGCCCATCGACGGCTCATCCAGCAAAACGGTTTCAGGTCGCGACATCAGCGCGCGGCCAATCGCGCACATCTGCTGTTCACCGCCTGACGTATAGCCCGCCTGAGATTTGCGGCGCTCACGCAGACGCGGAAAATAATTATAGACCATTTCAAGATCCGCAGCGACAGCGCCGCGCCCCTCTGTACGGGTGTAGGCCCCCGTCATCAGGTTTTCTTCGATAGTCAGATGTTCGAAACAGTGGCGGCCTTCCATGACCTGAATGACACCCTTTTTCACCAGATCGGCAGGCATCAATTCAGCAATCTTTTCGCCGCGATAAGCAATCGACCCCTTGGTCACTTCACCGCGTTCGGAGTGCAGTAAGTTAGAGATTGCTTTTAACGTCGTGGTCTTACCCGCACCGTTCCCGCCCAGCAAAGCCGTGATCCCGCC
>CALGNW010000247.1 GCA_937958345.1 uncultured Neomegalonema sp.
GCACCGAGATCGAGAAAATGGGCGAGGCGGTCGGGATGTCCGCGACCGGGTACGCGGAAATCCCCGCTGAGAACGCCGCCGGCGGCGATGCACTGACCGTGTCGCTGTGGTTGCTGCGCAAGAACGACTGACGCGCCGTTCCGCGCGCGGTTATCCCTCCAGAACCGAGGGGATGTCGGTGCGGCCCCTGACGAGCCAGTCGGGGCATGGCAGGCCCTTTTCCTTGAGGAAAGCGGGATTGAACAGCTTTGACTGATAGCGGGTGCCGTAATCGCAAAGGATCGTGACGATTGTTTTTCCCGGTCCAAGCTCACGGGCAAGCCGGATGGCTCCGGCAACATTGATGCCGGTCGACAGCCCCATGCAAAGCCCCTCGTTCCGCAGCAGATCAAAGACGATCGGCATGCCCTCGCTGTCGGGTATCTGATAGGCGTAATCAACCTTCAGCCCCTCGAGGTTTTTCGTGATCCGGCCCTGACCGATGCCTTCGGCGACCGATGATCCCTCGGATTTCAGCTCGCCATGGGCAAACCAGTTGTAGATTGCCGCACCTTCAACATCCGCCAAGCCGATCGCCACACCCTTGGGCGCGAGAACCTGAGCAATCCCCGCAAGCGTGCCCCCCGACCCGACGGCACAGATAAACCCGTCGATTTTTCCGGCGGTCTGTTCCCAGATTTCAGGCCCGGTCGTGTCGATATGCGCCTGGCGGTTGGCCACATTGTCGAACTGGTTGGCCCAGACAGCGCCATTCGGCTCTGTTTCGTTCAGTTTGGCCGCAAGACGTTCCGAATACCGTACAAAGTTGTTCGGATTTTTATACGGCGCAGCCGGAACCTCGACCAGTTCCGCACCGGCGAGACGCAGCATGTCCTTCTTTTCCTGCGTCTGGGTTTCGGGAATCACGATAACCGACCGATACCCGAGCGCCGCCCCGATAACGGCCAGGCCGATTCCGGTGTTCCCCGCCGTTCCCTCGACAATCGTCCCGCCCGGCCTGAGTGTGCCCTGTTTTTCGGCGTCGCGGATCATCGACAAGGCCGCCCGGTCTTTGACAGACTGACCGGGATTCATAAATTCGGCCTTGCCGTAAATATCGCATCCTGTCAGCTCGGACGCACCCCGCAAGCGGATCAGCGGCGTATTTCCCACGGCATGAGGGACGGAATTAAAGACTGTCATCGTAGGTATCTCCGTTCAGGACCGCACAGATGTAGTCCGCCGCCTTAGTTGCGCCAAGCGTTTCGTCTTGAATTGGAACCAATTGGTCGCGCGGGGCGTAATGTGACCAGACCTGAAAGGACACAAGATGACATACTCCCCGAACCGCCGGGCCTTTGTAACTGTTGGTGCAGCCTCGGTTTTGGCGCCCGCAGTCTCCTGGGCCGCCCCGCAGAGCGCGACACGCAGTTTCCGCGTCACACGCGGGGGCAGTGATATCGGGCGTCACAGTGTCACCGTCAGCCGCGACGGGGAAACCGTTCGCGCGCAGACCGACATCGACATTGCCGTGAAATTTCTGGGCATCACCGCCTATCGTTATGAACTTGCGTACACGGAAGTCTATCAGAACGGCCAACTGCAGAGCTTTGACGCCATTGCCAACGATGACGGAGATCGCGGCTATGCCAAGGCGATACGGCAGGGCGGTATGCTGGAAATTGACGGATCGAAATATTCCGGACCTGTGACCGGTGCAGCCGTGCCGACGAGTTACTGGCGCAAGCCCGCGCTGAACACGACGCCGTGGATCAGCGCGCAATCCGGTGAAATTTTGCCGGTGAACACGACAGAAATGCAGGCTTTGCCTCATTCTCCTGCAGGCGCGCGTGTCTGGCGTGCGACCGACAATCGCGGGTACACTGTCGATATCTGGTACGATGCCGCCGGTGATTGGAGCGGATGCTCGTTCGATGCGCAGGGCGAGCTTGGGATCTACACGCTGGACGCAGGCAGCGGCTCGCTGACAGGGTTTGCCGTATGAGTCAGGGGGGCAGGACTTATATTCCGAAACCTGAAGACGGAGCGGTCTGGATTACCGGCGCGAGCGCGGGAATTGGCCGCGCCGTCGCTCTGCGATACGCCGCCGAGGGGTGGACCGTCTATGCCACCGCCCGCAGCCGCGACAAGCTGATGGGTATGGCCGCGCAAAGTGGCGGACGGATCATCGCGATGCCCGGCGATGTGACCGATGCCGAGGCGATGGAGGAAATCGTCTCGCATATTGAGGGTGCGGAGGGGCTGGCGCTCGCCATCCTGAACGCCGGTGTTTACGTTCCGATGCGGGCGCAGGAATTTACCGCAGAGGGTGCGCGCAAACATTTTGATGTTAACTTACAAGGTGTTGCGAATTGTCTCGCCCCCGCAATGCGCGGGATGATTGCGCGTAAAACCGGCTGTCTTGCGCTGGTCGCCTCGGTCGCCGGATATCGGGGCCTTCCGAAGGCAGCACCCTATGGCGCGACCAAAGCCGCACTGATCAACATGGCCGAGGCGCTTGCCTATGATTTGCACCCGGCAGGGGTTCGGATTTCGCTGATCTGTCCGGGATTTGTCGATACCGATGCGACAGCCGTGAACGACTTTGACATGCCGTTCCTGATGCAAACTGACGAGGCCGCCGAGCGGATCGTCGCGGGGTTGAAGACAACGGCCATCGAGATCGCGTTCCCGCGCCGGTTCGCGTTTATCCTGAAATCAATGCGCTTTTTGCCGACCCGCGCCTATCTGTGGCTGGGCCGCAAAGCGATGGGCTGGGACAAGATCGACGATTAACGGCCCGCATCCGCCCCCGAGTTTCGGGGGTATCAGTCATACCGGCGCGTGGCGGTATTCTGAAGACCGCTAAGAAATTCAACGTCAGACAAAAAGAAAGGGCCGCTCGAATGAGCGGCCCTTAATCATTAGATCGATATCAACCGATTAACGGTTCGTGGTCGTCGTCGTCGATACATTGTCATCATCGTCGTCACCCAGTGCGACGGCTGCAACACCGATCAGTGCTGCTGCACCGATACCTGCTGCGATCAGACCTGCACCACCGAGGCCGGCTGCACCGAGACCGCCGATGGCACCGACCGGCGCTGCGACTGCGATTGGCGCTGCTGCGACTGCAACCGGAGCTGCGACAACAGGTGCTGCCACGACTGGTGCGGCGATTGGCGCTACTGCGACTGGCGCAGGCGGGACGAAGACAGGCGCCGGTGGAGCCACGGCAACTGGCGTCGGCGGAATGTAAGGCTGAACGACGACCGGCTCGGCGATCGGCTGAACCATTACCGGCTCGGAAATCACCACAGGCTCTGCAACAGGCTGAACCACTACCGGCTCGGAAATAACCACAGGCTCAGGTGCAGGCTGAACAATTACCGGCTCAACAGGCTGAACTTCCTGAATTACATATACCGGCTCTGGCTCAGCTTCCTGAACAGGGGCCACATATTCCTGCACGACCGGCGCAACGTATTCCTGCACGACCGGTGCAACATACTGTTCGACGGGCTGT
>CALGNW010000248.1 GCA_937958345.1 uncultured Neomegalonema sp.
TCGTGCGGGTTGGCGTTAAGCCGACCCGATCCGGGTTTCGGTTTGCGGATCGAAAATTCCGAGAACCGCATTCACCAGCATTTCCGGGGCGGCAAAGGACGAACCGCGATTGTTTCCATAGACGGTGCCCGGCGCATACACGTCAACGCCCTCTCCCCGATAGAAGTTATCGACGTCATCGGGGTCGATGTTCTCGCCCGGCACGAGGGTCGTCGGTTCCTCGCCCTGTCCCGGCAAGACGAAGCGGCTGCCTTCCAGCGGCGTGGCATCCGCGTCATTGGCGACGTAGGTGATGCTGCCTTTCGCGCCATCATCCTGTGCGAACTGGAAATCGCTCATCACCGTATCGCTGTTGGGCACGGCGATGAAGATGTGGACGCCCGCCTCGGCTGCAGTTTCGAGCGCCTCGAGATCCCGCGCCATTCCCCGCCATTGCTTCACGTCCTCCCCGAGTGCTTCCGCGACATCGGGGCGTTCCCGGGACGCGAAGGCGACGGCGCGGATGGCATCGGCATAATCGCCGATGTTGCCTTGGCTGATATCCACCGACAGATCCAGCCCTTCGACCAGATCGAAACCCTCAAGAGCTTCGAGGCCGCGCTGGTAGAACTCTGGCTCGCGGCTTACGCCGTAGGACATGTTGGCATAGACCGGGCCGCCCGTTTCCTCTGCCCGCTGAACCGCAGGGGCAAGACCGAAGGATACGTCGTTTCGCAGGACTGCTATCTCGCCCGGCTGATCGGTGCCTTCGTATCGTAAGCCGTACTGGGTTTCGACCAGCCTGAAGCCTTGCCCCGCCGCCTCAAGCTGATCCGTAATGACGTTCGTAACGACGGCATTGTGACTCCCGATTACGGTTGCCGGAGCCTCTTCGGAATCCGGATTATTCAAAAAGCCCACCGGTTTCGGTTCGAAGGTGAAAATATCCGCGGGGGGCTTTCCGTTCGTGCCTTCGAATTCAATGACGTTCTGAACCCCGGCGGTGCCATCGACCAGGAGGTCGGCGGCGACGGCAAAGCGCAGGGCATCACCCAGTTCTGCGGCACGTTCCTGCTTTGCGACCGATGGCTGTCTCGCATCGGAGAGCAGCAACGCCGCGCGTTCCTCGATGATATTACCTATGTCATCAGACAGTTCGGTTGCGGTTGTCCGTGTGAGGATCTCGTCGCGCACCTGATCGAAGATATCCTGCGCTCTCTGTATCCTTGAAAATCCACGCGACCCTCCTTCAATTTCGCCCTGTACGAAGCGATCGGTCGCGAAGTTGAGCCCGTCCGTCAGTTCATCGACAGATGCAACGCTGAGGTTTACTCCTGATTCGGTCGCATCATTACGCAATGCGTTGCCGACGAAATCCGCGGCCTCGCGGGCCGACACTTCATCGATCAGAGAATCAGGATCTTGGCGGCTTTCACGCACCAGACGGGTGCGCGCAATCGCGGCGATCTGATTATCCACTTTGCCGAACGCGGCATCCTGCCGGTCAATGGCCGAGCCATCGGAAGCACTGGCACCGGGGCCGCTCAGGGCCGCTTCGGTGGCAAGATCGATGACGTAGGCGTCGAGAGCACGCAATTCGAGGCCAGTGGCCCCGTCCTCGTCAAGTTGATCACGCAGGGCGGCATAGCGCCCTGCTGCTTCGGTTCTAGCCTGTTCGCCCGCCTCGCCTGGATTAGACGATGTGCTGGTCTTGCCAAGTGCGATGGCGATGTTGCCGAGTTGGGCACCGATTTCCTCACCCGTCAGGGCAGCGGTATCGATATCGGTTGCCGGTGGTATCCGACCAAATCTAACCTCGTTCATCAGGTCCGCCAGCGTGCCGTTGATGCCGGGATTGTCTCCCTGCTTCGCCCCGTCGAAGGCGTCGAGAGTGGTGGCCTGAAGGGTAAAGCGGCTCTGCTCCCGGACCTTGCTGTCAGCCAGCGGGCTGTCGATCGAGGTCAGGCCGCTTTGGATGGCCAGCACAGAAACCGAGGCGTCGAAGGTCTGGAGCTGTTCCTCACTTGCGCCCTGATCGGCAAGGGCGGTGCGCGCGGCGGCGAGAGTACCCTGCGGGGCGGCGATATCGGCCTTGCCGCCGCCGGTGGCCAGAATACGGCCTATATCCTCGGCGGCATTGGCTGCTGCATCGCCCAGCTCTTCGGGGGTGGCGGTGGAGAAATCGAGGCCGGTCGCAGGCGGCACAGAACCGGAAACCGCATCAGCCACGGCGGCATTAACACCCGATTCCAGCGCGGCAGGCGCGAGGGGCCGGGGCGCGGTCGCCTCCGGGGTCGCCGTGCCCGTCGCAAGGGGCGCGCTAGGCTTCATGCCGGAGCGGTCGGGGCCCTGTCCGCGAATGCGGTCCGTATTGGTGTCGGCGTTGGTGCCGGGTGTGCCCGGTCGCTCTGTCGCGCCGGGCAGGGATTTGGGAGCCTGTGACGGTGCGGCCTGATCGCCGGAGCGACCGCCCGGACGGGGCGTGGTTGCCTCCGGAGTCGATGCTCCCGTGGCTAGGGGCGCGCTCGGCTTCATGCCGGAGCGGTCGGGGGCCTGTCCGCGAATGCGATCCGTATTGGTGCCGGCATCCGTGCCGGACGTGACTGGCTGCTCTGTCGCGCCGGATTTGCGCGCCTCGGGCTGTGCGGCTTGGTCGCCGAAGCTACTCCCCGAACGGGGCGTGAGGGGGCTGGCGGCGGCAGTGCTGTTCAGGGGATTGGCCATCATTATCGTCCATTTGGCGGGCGGCTCTCCCGCGGGTGAGCCGCCACTGTTCTAAAAACCGGAAGAGAAGACGCGGGCAGCAAGCCCGCGTTTGTATCAAGCGTTGAAGTTGAAGTTTCTGGCGTCGAGATCATCGACCGACAATCCGAAGACATCGAGGCTGTTGCCGCCCGTGAAGTCGAACTGGACGCGGCTCGAAGAACCCGAAGCGACGTCCTGCAGGTCGGAGAAGGAATCGATCCCGTCGACATTGACGTTGATCGTTTCGCCGGCATCGGCATCGAAGTCGAAGATCCGGTCTCTGCCGCCGTTGTTGTTGATCACGAACGTATCAACGCCTTCGCCGCCGCTCAGGCGGTCATCGCCTTCACCGGCCACCAGCGTGTCATCGCCGCCCAGAGCATTGAAGTTGGTGTTACCCGGATCGGTGCTGACCAGCGTGTCATCACCTTCCGTGCCGATTACGAAGCCGTTCGACTCAACCACGCCGTCGGAATTGCCTTCCCCGGCGGGGGTCAGGTCGATGGGTTCGCGCGGCCCGAAGATCGGATCGCCCGGCTCGACGACATTGCCGTTGATCCGCGCCGTCACGTTATCCTCGTTTCCGTCAATATTGAGCGAGGCGGAAGGGGTCAGGCGGTCATTCTGTGACTGGGCCGGAGTGACCGGGCCGAGAGTTGGCCGCGGACCGTCGCCGGTGTTCGGCTCATTTAGATTAACGCTGGGGTTGATGCCGCCATTGTCGACGGGACCGTCCGTGTTTTCGATGGCTGTCTGGAGATCGACGCCCTGATCGTTGACCCTCAGCGTCGCATTACCGGGAGTGCCCTGCGCGGTGACGATGGGATCACCGTTCTCGTCCTGAGTAATGCGCGCTGTCACGCGGGTGCCGCTGCCCGTTCCGGCGGTGTCGGTGTCGTTACCGGCGGTATCCGCCGGTCCCGCCGGGGTGGTGACCTCCGGAGCGGTAGTGCCGGTGCCGGGTGCTTCGACGGGTCCGTCCGTGTTTTCGATCGCGGTCGGAAGATCAACTTCCTGCCCGTTGACGTTAAACGTCGCATTCTCCGGGTCGCCCTGCGCTCTGACGACGGGCTCGCCGTCCTGATTCACGGTGGTCCGC
>CALGNW010000249.1 GCA_937958345.1 uncultured Neomegalonema sp.
GCCGCTGATCGTTGCCGGAGCCGCGAGCCTCTCCGGCTTGCTGACCCAGCGCCCGCCGATGGAGGCGATTATCGTCGCGCAATTGTTCATCGGCGCAGGGGTGGGCGTGAAATATGTCGGCGCGACCTTGCGCGAGCTGCGCGGGACGATTGTTGCCTCGCTGGGGTTCTGTGTGGTGCTGGGCGTGATTGCCTATGTGTTCGAGAGTTTGGTGGTGCTCGCGGGTCTGGCCCCGCCGCTCGAAGCGTTCTTGTCCTTTGCCCCCGGCGGTCAGGCCGAGATGGCTTTGCTGGCGCTGGTGGCTGGGGCGGATGTCGCCTTTGTCGTGGCGCATCATCTGGTCCGGATTGTCACCGTGATCCTCGGCGCGCCGCTGGTCGCGCGTAAGCTGTGATGCGCGGTCAGCTCAGGTAGGGAAACCAGTCTTCGCGCAGCCTGTCGCCGTCCTTCATGTCATGGCCGGGAAAGGGCGGCGAGGTGCGGCCAGGCCGGGTGATGTAGCGCGCATCGTCGCCTACAAGCCGCAGCGAAAAGGCCCGTCGCCGCGCGCCGCCGGGATTGGCCCGCGCCCCGTGCAAGGTCTTATAGTGAAAGGCCACCGCATCGCCGGGCTGCATCGGCCATTCGAGAACCTCGTATTTCTGCGGCTCCGCATCGGGGTCGGGAACCGCGATATAGGCGCTTTCGTCGGGATAGAAGCTGTCTTCGTTCAGCCACTTGGTCGGCAGCACAGGTTTCGGCCAGCGATGCGATCCCGCGATCAGCCGCAGCGAGGCATCCGTCACAGGATCGAGCGGAACCCAAAAGCTGACGGTTTGCTCGCCATCGACGAAATAATAGGGCGCATCCTGATGCCAGGGCGTGGGCTTGGATGTGCCCGGCTCTTTGACCAGAACATGATCGTGAAAGACCTGCACCCTTTCGGACTGCATCAGAGCCGCCGCAGCCTTCGCCGCGCCCGATTCGCGGATCACCTCGCCGAATTCGGGAATGCGGGACCAGTTGCAGTAATCGTCAAAGAACCGCCCGCTCTCGCCGTCTCTGAGGTTTTCGGCGGCGTAGGGGCCGGGGTCCTGCATGTTCCGCGCAATGCCTGCACGAAGGGGCGCCACCCATTCGGCAAAAAGCCCCGGCAGCATCACCGCGCCATCGCGGGAATAGGCATCGATCTGATCTTGGGTGACGGTCATGTCGGTTTCCGCTTGTTACGTTGTGCCGATCTTAGAAGGACGTGCGCATTTTACGACCCTGATATTTGCGCGCCGCAGTCTGGCCGTGCAGTGAAACGAATCAATCGGGCGAAATCGGCCAAATCACGCTTTTCTCCATCGGGCTTGCGTTCGGGGGCTGTCGTATCCACGTAAAGGCAGGGCGTTGAAACATAGCCTGCGTGGACATGCGTTCCTTTTGGGGGCATGGTCGCGGCGATTTGCTCTTGCCACCGTGGTGAGAGTGCGAAGGAGGACTTTCTATGAGCTGGATGGGTACACTTGCCAAGGTTGGTATGGGCGTCATGGTCGCCAAAGGTGTCGGTCGAATGGTGCAGGGCGGCGGACGGGGCGGTGCAGGAGCCGGCGGTCTCGGCGGGATGCTCGGCGGCATGATGGGCGGCCAGCAGGGCGGTCAGGCCGGTGGCGGCCTCGGCGGAATGCTGGGCGGCATGATGGGCGGCCAGCAAGGCGGCGGCGGTCTCGGCGGTATGTTGGGCGGCGCGATGGGCGGCGGTCAGCAACAACAGCGCGGCGGCGGCATCGGTGATGTTCTTGGCGGCCTGATGGGCGGCGGCGCGGCAGCAGGCGGCCTTGGCAGTATACTTGCCGGACGCGGCGGCGCAGGTGCGCAGCAGAGCGGCGGTTTGGGCGGATTGCTCGACAGCCTCGGTGGCGGCGGCGCGGCACAAGGCGGCGCAGGTGCGCCTCCGGCTCCGCAGCAGGGCGGTTTCGGCGGTGCGCTGAACTCGGCGTTCGAGAACTTCGGAGAGCCTGAACAGGCGCCGACTTCCGCGCAGGAAGACGCCGCAAAAGTTATGCTGCGTGCCATGCTGAGTGCCGCAAAGTCGGACGGCCAGATCGACGACGGCGAGAAAGAAAAAATTCTCGGCCACCTCGGAGATATTTCTCAGGAAGAAATGCAGTTTGTGCGCGACGAGTTGTCGGCACCGCTGGATGTTGATGCGCTGGTAAATGATATCCCGAAAGGGATGGAGCAGCAGGCGTATCTGATGTCGGTTATGGCAATCGATCTCGATTCTGCTGAAGAGGCCCGTTATCTTGACGGACTCGCAAAGTCGCTCGGTATTGAGCCTCAGATGTGTAACGCGATTCACGAAAAATTGGGCGCGCCCAAGCTTTATACCTGATACTCTGTGATAAAAGAGGGGCCGGTTTTCCGGCCTCTCTTGTTTTTGCGGATAGGACGTGCCGACGATGCCATTGATGCCCCAGAAAACCTCTTCGAAGGCCGAAATCGGGCCGGGCAAACCGAACGTCCAGATCCGTCAGCTTTTTCCCACCCCGATTGCTATCCTGCCCGTGCCGGATGCCGCAAAGATCAATGATGCTTTAGAATCGGCGATTTTCGAGCGGGAAAAGGCGGTTCCGAGTGTGCACCACTCCAACTGGGGCGGTTGGCAGTCTCCGACAGATTTTCCTGACTGGTGCGGCGATGCCGGCAAGACCGTGATGCAAATTGCGCGGCAGATGGCAACCAACCTGACCTGTGACCGCATGGGCAAGCCCGTACCGATTAACTGGCGTCTGAATGCCTGGGCAAATGTCAACCGGTTGGGGCAGGGCAACGAATTCCACACTCATCCCGGCGCGTTCTGGTCTGCGACCTATTATGTCCGCGACGGCGGTGCAGGAGCGGACCCTTCCCTCGGCGGCGAGTTTGAAATTCAGGACCCGCGCGGGGTCGGCCCGGCGATGCTGGCCCCCGATCTGGCAATCCGCACCCCCGGCGGCCAATCCATCGGAGCCAGTGAAATCGTAAGGCCCGTCGCCGGAAATCTGGTGATGTTCCCATCCTGGCTAAGCCATGGAGTGCGGCCCTATTCGGGCAAAGACGTGCGGATTTCTATTGCACTGAATCTGACGCCGGGCTGACCACGCGGACTTTTCTGCCGCAATTTTAACGTCATCGCGCGCCAGTTTAATGTGTTGTTCACCATAATCGCGCTGCATCGCGCGGAGTCAGATCAGAAAGATCTTTTATGAACCGCATCGTTTCCGCCGTTCTTCTCGCGGCCACAGCCGCCGCGTGCGCGCCCAGTGTTTCGTCGCGTGCCGAGCGGGTTTTCTATCGCGGCGGCGGCGAGGCCGCGTGGGGAACTGTGTGCAAGCTGAACCGGCGCGGCTTTATCGGGCTTGGCGAGCGCGGCTATGTCTCGGTCGCGCATGTGACTGATAACGGAACGCCGCTGGTCGGTCCCAAGGACGAAGTGACGATCTCGGATCAGGCATCCGATTGGGCGTTTCTGGGGATTGATGCGGCGAAGCTCGATCCCGACGACTATCCGGCAATGACCAAGGGGATGGAAGTCGAAATCCACGGCTTTCCCGCCCGCGATCGTGACGGCGAAGTGATTCCCGGCGTTGTTTATGGCGATGACCCCGAGCCGCCGTTCTGGTGGGTCGAACTGCGCGATTCCGATGACGGAATTGCCGCGGAAGGCGTGATTGGTGGCATTTCAGGGTCCTGCGTTTTCGACGATGATGACGACCTGATTGCCGTCGTCCATGCCAATGGGTTTTCGGAAATCGAAGGGACGACAAATACATGGGCCAAGGTCGTGCCGGTCCGTGAGGCGATTTTGCAGGCACAGGGCCGGTTGCCGCCGCGCCGTCCGACCCTGCTCGGGATACCGATGCCGCGTCTGTTTTGAGGCGGTGTGAATGGTCGCTTGCTCTCGGTCGGGGCGCTGTTAGAACCGGCCCGACCGACGAAGCGGAGCGCCTGTGAGCCTGACAATTATTCCGACATCGCCCTTTGGCCGGTTTCTGCGCAAAATCCAACGCGGTGTTGCGGAGGTAACATGGACCATTCTGGCGCTGAGCGCAGTGATCCATGTCGGCACGTCATGGCTGTCGCTGATTATCTTTGGCGAAGGAGAGATCACCAGTCCGGCGATTTTTCCGTATTACTATCTGACGACGGCAACAACGGTCGGCTATGGCGATTTCTCGCCCGCGACAACGGGCGCGCGCTATATCGCGGGTTTCTGGATCATGCCCGGCGCGGTGCTGTTGTTTACCGCCGTTATCGGCAAGCTGATCCAAGCATTTACGGAAAGATGGACAAGAGCCATGAGGGGACGTGAGGACTATGCCGATATGCGGGGTCATGTGGTCGTGTTCGGATGGCGCGGAGACCGTTCGCGTCGGCTGATCGAGTTGCTGCTGGCCGAGGAGTCCGCCGCCGCGCATGGCCTGGTGCTGGTCACGCGGGGGTTGGCGGAAAATCCGATGCCCGAGGCGATCCAGTTCGTGCGGGTCGAGGCGCTGTCAGGGGCCGAGGCGTCGCGCCGTTCGGCGGTTGAACAGGCGGATGTCGCGCTGATCTTCGGCGAGGATGATGACGAGACGCTGGCCGCAGCCCTCGCAATCGGCGCATTGCCGCGCGTGCCGCGCATCGTGGCCTATTTCCAGACAACCGGACCGGCGGATTTATTACGCTCGTATTGCCCGACCGCAGAAGCACAGGAATCGCTGTCCATCGAGTTGATGGCACGCTCGGCCTATGATCCCGGGGCATCGCGTCTGCAGCGGATTATGCTGTCGAGCCTCGATGGTCCGACACAGTATAGCTTTACGGTTCCAACCGGCGCCCTGCCGACGGATTGCGCGCAGGCGCTGACCAAGCTGAAGGCGAAGTGCGATGCGACGTTGATCGGTGTGCAGCATGAGGGAAGTGAGGCGTTGATGATGAATCCTGCCAGCGCGTGTCCCATCAGACCGGGAGACCGGATTTTCTATATCGCGGATCACCGCCTGACACCGGATGATGTCGCGGGGGTGCTGACATAAGGCGGGCGCAGGGTATCACAGGTTCGTGATCGGAGTGAACTTCCGGTTACGGCATCCGTCTCCTTTTCAACACCGGAGATGAAAACAAGTTTATGCCCCGACCCGCGCCCGCATCCGCCGAAACGCTCGAGTCCGTCTTTCGGGGCGAGATTGACGGACTGTACCGCACGGCGCTGCGGATTCTGGGGACGCGCGAAGAGGCGGAGGACGCCGTTCAGGACGCCTATATCCGCGTCGTTCATCCCCGCACCCCGCAGGAAATGCCCCACCATCCGCGCGGCTGGATATTCCGGGTGCTTCGCAACCTGTGCATTGACCGCTTGCGCACGCGCAGCTCGCGTTTGCGGGTGGTGAGTGAGGGTGTCGATATTGAGACCATCGCCCAGCATCAATCCGATCCGAGGACTCCTGAAAGCGATTTGCTGAATGCGGATGCGCTGGACCGTGTTGCCCGCGCGATGGACGCGATGCCTCAGGAGCTGTCCGAGGCGTTGTCTCTCGTGGTGATCGAGGGGCTGAGTTATCGCGAAACCGCCGGCATTCTCGGCATCCCCGTCGGGACCGTCCGGTCGCGTCTGAGCCGCGCCCGCGAGTCCTTGCGGACGATGGTTGAAGCTGTTGATCTGCCGCGCCTGTCCTCTGTTCCGAAGGTTCAGCCATGACTGATTGCCCACACCTATCCGATACCGAACTGTGGCTGGATGGCGAAGGCGGCGCACGGGCCGCGCAGATCGCACAGCATGTTGCGGCCTGCCCTGCCTGCCGCGCCCATGCCGACACGATCCGCCGTCTTGATTTCGCCGCCCGCGAGGCCGCCGTGCGGATCAAGGCTCCCGCAGGATTGCAAAGCCGTCTTGATGATATAGATGCCGCGCGGCCTGCGCCGCAGGCGGATGGTGTTTCGAGACGCCGCGTCTTTGCCGGATTTGCAGCCGCGGCATCGGTTGCGGCCATCGGGTCTGTCGCGGCGCTGCGCCAACGCGATAGCGGTGATTTGTCGGTGGCTGTCTTCGGCGATTTTGCGACTCACCTGGCCGCCGATCGAAACCTTGATCTGACGGAAACCAACCCGCAGGCGGTGGTTGACTGGTTCTCGCCCAAGGTTCCGTTTGATCTGCCGCGTCTGGCGTCGCTGTCCGAGGTTGATCTTGTGGGTGGCCGTTTGTGCTGGTTACTCGACCGCCGGATCGCGGCGTTCAACTTTAACCGGGGCAGCGAGGCGCTGGGCCTTTACGTCGCCGATTCGGACGGCCTGACCTGTCAGCACGCAGCGTTGCCGCAGGCGGACGAGCCGCCGATGCTGTTGTCGGATGGCGGGCTGAACGGCGCGTTCTGGCAGGAAGGCGCGATTGCGCATGCGCTTGTCGGGCAACCGGCCCCGGACGTTATCGCGCATCTCGCGAACCTGCTGGACACTTACGACACGTCGAAGCCGGGCTGAGACCTGTGAGAGCTTTGATCTGATTTCCGAGACCCCAGAGAGGATAATCGCATGACGGTTCATACTATGCGCCGCCCGCTTCTCGCCTTTGATCCCCATGATGACGAGCGGTTGCTGAGTGTCGGGGATGCCAAGCAGTTCGGTCTGGCCGCGACACGCGCCATGCCGCACCTGCCGGTCGAGCGTGTCGTCCTGGAGGCGGCCTGTGGCCGGGTTCTTGCGGACCCGGTCAGCAATCACGAACCGTTGCCGCGCTATAGCGGGGCGGAAATGGATGGATTTGCCATCCGGCGCGGTGATCTGATCGGACCCGGACCATGGACGTTGCGGATTGACGGCCATCTGGCGGCGGGAACGGCAAAAAACGAGCGTCCGCTCTGCAAGCCCGGCGGCGCGCTGACGGTCGCAACCGGCGCGCAGATATTCGGTTCGCTGGATGCGGTGATCCCCCATGAAACCGCAGAGACGGACGGCGAGACTGTGACTGTTTTCCAGTGCCCGCCGCGCAACGCGAATGTGCGCTCGCGCGGGCAGGATGCAAAGGTCGGCACCGACCTGTTGCCCGCCGGACGGGTTTTGAACGCGCGCGACATTGCGCTGCTGGCGGGATTGGGCCGTGCCGAGGTGACAGTGCGAAAGCGCCTGCGCGTCGCCTGTCTGTCGACCGGGTCCGAGCTTATTGAAATCGGGACCAAGCTGGGGCGCGGGCAAGTCCATGATTGCAACAGACCGATGCTGAAGGCGGCTTTGTCCCCCGATTGGATTACCTATCTCGACCTCGGCGTTGTGCGCGATGACGCGAAGGCGCTGCGCAATGCGCTGCCGCTCGCGGCGGGGGCTGCGGATGTTATTGTCGTTGCGGGCGGCGCGTCGGGCGGTATCCAGACGACGGTGTCGGAGGTGATGGGGGCGCTGGGCGGCGACGTTGTCGCTCATAACGTTGCGATGAAACCGGGCAAGCCGCTGTTGATCGCGACCCTGAACGGAACGCTGTTTTTGTGTCTGCCGGGGAATCCGGTTTCGGCTTCGATCACGCTGGATGTCATCGGGTGGGCTTTGTTGCGCGCCCGCGCCGGTATCGCGGAGGCCGCGCCGGAACCCGAGCAGGCGATTGCCGATTTTAATATGATCGGCAGGCCGGGGCGGGCCGAGTTTCCGCTTGTGACAATTTGCGGAGCCGCGCCCGATGGCACGCCTATTCTCGCACTGTCACCGGGGGCGAATTCGGGCAATCTGCGGCGTCTGGCCGAGGCGGACGGGTTTGTCCATATCGACCCTGACAATGCCGATGTTGAACCGGGCAGCCCTGTGCGATGGACGCGGCTCTAGGGTTTTCGGCGCGGCTGCGGCCGGGGTACTACGTCGATGGAACGGCGTCCGCCGCCTGCGCTGCGGCGGCGGAAATGCCTGACTTTTGCGCGTCAGTCAGATCGTCGCGTTCCTCCAGACCGGGGATTGCGACGCGGACCTCGCGGCGGGCGAAGGCGATTCCGTTTGCCTCGAACGCGGCCTTGACGCGGTTGTAGATTTCCTTTCGCAGAACGAACTGCTTGCCGGGCTTGGCCATAAACTTTCCGCGAATGATCATCCCGACATCATCAAAATCAAAGACGCCCTGCGATTTGAAGGGCTGAAGAAAATCTTCGGCAAATTCGGGAACTTCCATCATCTCCGCGCCGATTTTTTTGAACAGCTTTTTCACCTGATTGGGGTTCGTGTTGAACGGCACGGTGAATTTGAGTTTCACGATGACCCAGTCGCGGGAGAAGTTTGTGATCTTGGGAATTTCGCCATAAGGAATCGTATGGACAGCGCCCTTATGGTGACGCAGTTGCATCGAGCGGATCGAGATTTTTTCGACGGTTCCCAGAGTGCCTTCGACATCAAGATATTCGCCCGCGCGGAAGGCATCGTCGATCAGGAAGAAAATTCCCGACACAACGTCGGCCACCAGTTTCTGTGCGCCGAAACCGATAGCCAGCCCGACGATACCCGCACCGGCAAGCAGCGGCGTGATGTCGATGCCGAAGTTTCCGATCACAAGCAAACCGACGATCACGGCAATCGCGACCTTTAAGGTTCCGAGTAACAGCGGCAGGATTGTTGCCAGACGCGAAACACCGGTTCCGCCCTCGTCGCCGGCATCGCCGTCTTCGCCCATTGCGGTTTGCTCGGCTGCCAGCTTTCGGTTGATCCAAAGCGATACCAGTTCCCAGAACAGATATCCGCTCAGGACGATCATAATTCCCTCGATCAGCACGCCCGCCGCCCGCGCGCCGACACCGGCGGCGGCGAGGTTGCCGAGGTCAATTCCCCAGATGCGGGCCAGTGCCAAAATTACCCCGACGCTGAGAATAACGCGACCGATGCGGATGTAGCTGCGCTTGGTCCTGAGATACGCTTCTTCAGCGAGACGGCCTTCACCTGTCATCGGTTTGACGAGATGTTTGACCAGGCCTCTGACGCCGGCGTCAAACGTCGGCGCGAAAAGCATCAGCAAAAGTGATGTGATCTGTCTGCCGTCGAGCAGCTGGAATTGTTTTTTTGCGACGATCAGTTGCACCAACAGCCAACTGAGTATGATGACTGCCATGCACAGATACGGGTAAAACCGCGCGAACTTTGCTTCGGTCGGGGTAACGTCGCCATCCTTGCCCATCAGCATCATCGTCAGACCGGGGCGAGCGCGCCATGTTGTATAAAGCAACACGATATAGGCAGCGCCGTTGAACCAGAAGCCTACGCGGGTCTCGCCCATCGCGACTCCGTGGCTGGCAAGAAACGGGATCAGGAACCCCATCACCCCCCAAATCGCGTAGATGATCGTTTGCTGCCGGTAGAGGAAGCGCGAGGTCCAGTCATCGGTATGGATCAGTCTCAGTTCCGGCTGGAAGGGGGCGCTGAGAAAGCGGCTGAAGGCAAGTAAGATACGTGGGATGACAATGACGCTGGTAAAGAAAGTGCTGGCGATGAGCACATCGGGGAAGTGCCGTCCTCCGCTGTCACTTGCGGGGGCTTCGCCGGATAGAAAGGACTGGATGGCGAAACGGGTAACGAAGTAGAATGTGATCAGCCCGATGCTGTCAAAAAACGCCCGTCGTATCAGCCTTTTCAATGTCGAGCCAAGGGTCGCTTCGTCCTGGTGGGCCACTTGGCCCCGCCATACCCGCAATGCCCGATCCACAAGCTGTTCGGCAACAAATCCGAGCACGATGGCGAGAAACGTAAAGCCGACGACGGACCAGAAACCGCTCCAACCGCGCGGTTCCAGAAACCTGAAAAACCCGCGTTGAACGCCGGTCCAAACCTTCGTGCCGCTGGCCAGACTCTCGCCGATACTTGACCCGATTTCGACCAAAGACGGACCGATCAGGCCTATTCCGGTGGCGGACGCCTGCCCGTCCGCAGTGTTCTGCGCAACGGCGTCCAACCGGTCCAGTAACAGCGCGCGAACCTCCTGATCCGACAGGCGCGAAACCAGACCGCGCACGGCGTCAGGGGTCAGCGGATCCGGCAGCGTGACAACGGCGGCGGCGTTGTTGTTGCCGGGGCTGCCGGGCAGGGTTTGCGCGGACAACGCAGCCGGGAACAACACTGTCAGGACGAACAAGGCCATCGCCACGCGAGCGATCAGGGATTGAAATGTTCGTTTCATGCTTGCTTCGCCCATGTTGCTCTGTCCAAGTCGTAAACTTGGATACCCCGGTCGTCACGACATAATTGTCCCGATTTACCCGATGCCTGTCGTGGTTGCATGCCGGGCGGTCTGCGCGGTAGTTCAGTGGTCACACAGTTTTAAGGCAGTCACCGATGTATTTCACCAGCGACAATGCGGTTGGCGCCGCGCCGGAGATTTTGGACGCAATTATTGCCGCAAATGCCGGCGCGCTGCCGTCCTACGGTGCGGAGCCGATGATGGCGGCGGTCGAGGCGACGATCGCCGGAATTTTCGAGACAGACTGCCGTGTGTTTCTGGTCTCGACAGGAACGGCGGCCAACGCCCTTGCGCTGGCCAGCCTGTCGCCGCCCTGGGGCGCTGTTTTCTGTCACCGTTTTGCGCATATCGAGGTCGATGAATGCGGCGCGCCTGAATTCTTCGGCGGTGGCCTGAAGCTGGCGCTGCTTGATGGTGCGGAGGGCAAGATCGATCCGTCCGGTCTGCGCGATGCGTTGCGCGCAACGGGGGCGGGCGGTGTGCATCAGGTGCAGCCGGCGGTTCTGAGCCTGACCAACGTTACCGAAGCCGGTGCGTTATACAGCGCGGACGAGCTGTCGGTGCTGGCCGCAATGGCCAGAGATGCAGGCTGTGCTGTTCATCTGGACGGGACACGTTTTGCCAATGCGCTGGTGGCCGCGGATGCGTCGCCTGCGGATATGAGTTGGCGGGCTGGCGTTGATGTCCTGTGTCTGGGCGCAACAAAGAATGGCGCGTTGGCAGCAGAGGCCGTGATCTTTTTCAACCCCCAGAGACAGGCGGACCGGATCGCTGAATTCGAGTACCGGCGGAAGCGTGGAGGGCATCTGATCTCGAAGAGCAGAATGCTGTCGTCGCAAATGGCCGCGTATCTGAAAGACGATCTCTGGTTGTCGCTTGCCCGTCGGGCGAATTCTGCCGCCACGCGCCTTGCCGACGGACTACGCGCGATTGACGGTGTTGCCATCGAGAACAGCGTTGACGCGAATATGCTGTTTGTTCACCTGCCGGTTGCCGTGCACCGCGCATTGCTTGCAGAGGGGGCGCGGTACTATCTGGAGCCGCCGAGCCAGACGGACGATGGCGACGGACACCGTGTTCGCGTGCGTTTGGTTGCCTCGTTTTCGACAACTGAATCCGAGATAGACGCCTTCCTCGCTATCGCATCTGGGGCTTGAACAACCGATGATAAAACTTCTGCGCGCGCTTTTTACGTTCACGTTTCTGGTGCTGGTGACACTGCCTTCGGTCGCTCAGGAAGAGTCGATCCAGCTTTCGGATGCCGAAACGCTGATCCAGACATGGGAAGCGGATGCGGGCAGGGTTGATGCAACGCTGCAGGATGATTGGGAGGGCAGCGCGCGAGACGAAGAAAATCGTGCGTTGATCGACACCCAGCGCGCCAATGCCCGGGCTTTGGCCGACAAGGCAAAGGCCGCGATGGTTCCGGTTCAGGAACAGGTGGATGCGCTTGGTCCCGCCCCTGCCGAGGGAGAAACCGAGGCTGCGGGGCTGGCTGAGGATCGCGCTGCCCTGCAAGAACAACTGGACGGATTGCGGACAACGGCGACCAAGGCCGAGCTGGCTTTTACGCGGGCCGACCGTCTGTTAGAGCGCATCGCGACGGCGCGGCGGCAGAAATTTACCGACCGATTGCTGACGCGCGGGCCGACGCCGCTTGATCCCGCAAACTGGTTCGCGGCAGGCCAGAGCCTGTTATCAACCAGCGGGGCTGTTGTTTCCGAAACGGCAAGCGCGGCCCAGCGCGCCAGCCCCCGCACCCTTTGGCAGGAGTCCGGTCTGGTCGCGATTGCGGCCCTGCTGTTCGCATTGGTGATTATGGTGGTGGCACGCCGTGCCGCCCTGCGTTGGCTGTATCGCGTGCTTGGCGCGTGGAAGCCGCTGGCCCCCGAGCCGTCGCCGCAAAGCCCCGGTGCTGATATTTCGGGAACGGATGTGTCCGACCCTCTCAATCAGCAAGAGGTGGCCGGGTCGCGGACCACCCGTCTGCTGGTCGGGATCGGGGTGACGCTGACGCGGCTCGCGATGCCGTTGGTTGCGCTGTTCGCGGCGCGCTTTGCCCTGATCGAGCTGGAAGTTTTCGGAGAGACAGGCGAAGTCGTTCTGGATGCGGTTGTCGGCGGGACGGCAATTTTTGCCGCCGGCTTTGCCATTGTGCATGCATTTTTTGCACCGCATGAACCGCGTCTGCGTCTGTCGGTGCTGGATAATGACCAAGCGCGCTCAGCCGCAAACTATGCTGTTCTGATCGCGCTGGCGCTGGCGCTGAATGTTGCGGTGATCAATACCGGCGAGGCGCTGGGATGGCCGGTCGGTGCGTTGAGTGTTCTGAACGCGGTGATTATTTTCGGCGGATGTCTTGCGCTTTGGCGGTTTGCGCGCGTGACGGCGACCGGCGAGGCGTCGGCAGTTGATATCCAAGGCGAGGATGCGGCGTCCGAGGATTCCGAACACTGGCTGTCCGAAGGGGCCGGGCGCATTGTCCGGCGCGTTGCCTATGCCGTTTCGATTGCTGCCCCGTTGCTCGCGCTGGCAGGTTATTTCGCGTTGTCGCGGTTT
>CALGNW010000250.1 GCA_937958345.1 uncultured Neomegalonema sp.
TTCAGCAAGGCTTGCTTGCCGGGGAAGTCTTGCTCTTTGTTCAAACGCACAAACCGCTCCAGCCCGCCTTCTAGCATCGAGTAGTCAGACGACAAATCGCCCTTCCACGTCCGATAGCCCTTTTCGAGACGCAGCGAGTCGAGCGCGAACATACCGAACGGAACCGCCCCGGCCTCGCGCACCGCGTCATAAACCGGCTCAGAATCCTTAAAGCGGGTGTGGATTTCCCACCCCAATTCACCCGCAAAACAAATCCGCATCAACTGGCACGCCACCCCTGCAACGGTCGTGTTTTGATGGGACAGCCATGGCAGCGTCAGGTCAGCATCGGGTGACAGGTTCGCGATCACGTCGCGCGACTTTGGCCCGCAAACAATCAGCGTGCTGAAGTCATTCGTGATGTCGGTAAATTCCAACCCGTCCGGCATTGTCTTTTTCAGGAACTCAAAATCATGCCACTGCGCGACGGCGGCGGTCATAACCATGAACTGATCTTCGTCAAAACGGATGAGCGTCACCTCGGTCACAATCCGCCCACGCGAGTCCGCGAAATACCCAAGGTTCATGCGGCCAACCTTTGGCAGCGCGCCGGTGATTTGAGTGCGCAGCCATTCCGCCGCGCCGTCCCCTTTGAGCATATACCGCGAAAAACCCGGCATATCGAGGACACCGACGCCATCACGCACCGCCTCGCATTCTTCTTTTACCCGCTGCGTCCACGGTCCCTGACGGTCCCATGTTTCGGTTGCGGCCTCGGAGGTATCATCGCCCTCTTTCGCGAACCACACCGCCCGCTCCCAGCCATTGAACGCCCCAAACTGCGCCCCGGCCATTTGCAGGCTTTTGTGGTTTGGCGACAGCTTCTTGTCGCGCCCCGCCGGCCATTGGTGATGCGGAAAGTGCATCGCGTATTCGTGGCCATAAGTCTCCATCGCCTTCGAATAGCAATAATCGTGATCGGCATAATCAGTATAGCGGCGCGGATCGACGGCCCACATATCGTCTTCGGTATGGCCGTGCATGACCCACTCGGACAGCACCTTGCCTGCCCCGCCGCCCTGCGCGATGCCAAAGGTAAACGAGTGCGCCTCGAACGCATTTTTCACACCCGGCATCGGACCGACCATCGGCAACCCGTCCGGCGCATAGGGGATCGGCCCGTTGATGACACGGCCCACCCCTTGCGAACCAAGGATCGGCACACGCGCCATTGCGTCTTCGATATAAAACTCCAGCCGCTCCAGATCGTCAGGATAAAGCTGGAACGAGAAATCCTCGGGCATCGGATCATCCGGCGTCACCCAATGCGCCTTACAATTCCGCTCGTAAGGGCCAAGGTTCAGACCGTTTTTATCTTGGCGCAGATAGTAGGAAATATCCACGTCACGGACGAGCGGAACCTTGTGGCCCTTTTCCTTGGTCCACGCTTCCAGTTCCGGGATTTCTTCAGTCAGGAAATACTGGTGGCTCATCACCACCATCGGCACGGTCCGCCCGCCATACGGCTTGAACCATTCGCCGACGCGCTGGGCGTAATAGCCCGCGGCATTGACGACGTATTCACAGCGGATATCGCCTTGGTCAGTGTGAACAACCCACTCGTCGCCGTCGCGCGTCACGCCCGTTGCGGGACACATGCGGATAATCCTGTTACCGAAATCGCGTGCGCCCTTTGCCATTGCCTGAGTCAATTGCGCCGGATCAATATCGCCATCCAGCGGGTCCCACATACCGCCCATGATATCGTGGGTTTCCATGAAGGGGTGCAGGTCCTTCAGCTCGGACGGCGTTTTAATATCCATTTGCAGGCCCTGATACCGGCCCATGCCGGCAACGCGCTCGAACTCCTGCATCCGCTCTTTGGTATGGGCGAGGCGGATCGAGCCGGTGACGTGATAGTTCATCGGATATCCGACATCATCGGCTAGCGTGCGGTACATCTCCAGCCCGTATCGCTGCATATTCATCACGGCCCATGAACCGGAAAAGTTCGGACAGTTCCCTGCCGCGTGCCACGTTGACCCGGCGGTCAGCTCGTTCTTTTCCAGCAGCACGCAATCGGTCCAACCCGCCTTGCCGAGATGATAGAGCGAAGAGACGCCGACAACGCCGCCACCGATTATGACCACACGGGCCGTCGAAGGAATATCAGCCATGATGGGCTCCTAGATCAATAAACCGGAGGCGAGATCGTCCAGATAACGACCGCCTCCTCATTGCCGGGGTTGCGCCAGCGGTAAGGCTCGCGCGAAAAACGAAATGAGTCTCCGGGTTTCAGCCGGAACAGCCGCTCGCCGATCCAAAGATTCAGCGACCCGGAAACCAGATATCCGGCCTCCTCGGTGTCGCGGGTCTGAAACTCAGGCAGTTCAGCGCCCGGCGCAAAGACCGAGCGCAGCATCTCAAACTCTCCTCCCAAATCAGGCGAGAGCAATTCTTCGGTCAGTCCGTTGGCCGGATCGCCAAGCGTGCGCCGCGCATCGGCGCGCACAACAAAGCCGCGCTCGCCTTCGGGTGCATCCTCGTTGGCGAAGAAAAAACTGACCGACACGTCGAAGACTTCGGACAGATTGCGCAGGTCAGAAATCGACGGTTCCGACATACCGCGCTCAACTTGGCTGAGCCATCCGACCGACCGGCCCAGCCGCACCGCAAGTTCAGTCAGCGTCAGCCCGCGGCCCTTGCGCAGCGCACGCAGATCGGCCCCGACCGACCGACTCACCGCCTCGATATTCACCGCGCTTTCCATGGAGCGATGATTTTCTCAGCCCCATGAAATTTGCAACAGTTTTTTCATTTCAATCGGAAGAACCCGCCAGCTCCCGCACCGCCGCGACGATCCGGTCAAAGCTGTCCCGCGCGCGCGCTACGGAATGCCGCGCCCGCAGGTATCCGTGAACCAGCCCCGGTTCATCCACCAGGCGCGCCCGTCCCCCCGCCGCATTCACGCGGTCACAATAAACGCGGCCATCGTCACATAGGGGGTCGCACGCCGCTGTAAAGACAACGCTCGCTGGTAAATTTTCAAATGTCGCGTCTTCCAACGGCGCAAAGCGCGGGTCCCCCTTCGGCGCGGGGCCCTCAATTCGGATGTCTTCGAAAAACAGCATATCGGCGCGGCTCAGCAACGGCGCATCGGCATGGGTGATATACGACCCCGAATTCATATCCCCGCCCAGATACGGATAGATCAAAACCTGCCCGGCAATGCCCGATCGTATCGTGTGGGCGACAGCGGCAACCAACGTTGCCCCCGCACTATCACCGGCCAGCACCAGCGGATTGCCGCTTTCGGCCAGAAACCCGGCAACCGCCAGCACATCATCATACGCGGCGGGGTGCTTGTGTTCGGGCGCGAGGCGATAATCGACGGCAATCACCGTGCAGCCGGTGCGCGCGGCCAGCTCGGCACATATGCTGTCGTGACTGTCCAGACCGCCGAGGACAAACCCGCCGCCATGAGCAAACAGGACCGTCGCACCGGTTTTATCCGCAGGGGCATAGGTACGGATCGGCACAGTTGAGACCGTGCCATCCTCGACCGTCACACCCTCGGGCCGCCCCGCGTCAAAGGCCTCGCACAGCGCATCGTATCGCGCCCGCTGTTCGGCAACCGTCAGCGGCTCGGCAGCGGGCGGGTTATGCGCTTCGGTCGCGCGGATAAACGCCCATGTTTCGGCGTCGATGATGCCGTCATAGTTCACCGGCCCAGACGCGCAAGATTGGCACTGGCCAATTCACCCGCCGGACCGCCGGGGTCGAGCGATACCGCCGTCTGCCAGTCGCTTTGCGCGCCGCCGGTATCACCGGTTACCGCCCGCGCCGCGCCGCGCTCGAAATACGAAATTGCCGAGCCGGGGTCATACGCCAGAGCGGTTTCGGCATCGGACAGCGCCCCTGCGGGATCGCCCGCCCGCCGTTTGGCCGCGGCCCGCAGGGTCAACGCTTCGACATTGCCGGGTGCGAGGCTCAACAGCAAATCCAGATCGCGCATGGCCGATTGCATATCGCCTGTTGCCGCCAGCGACCGCGCGCGGCTTTCCAGCGCCTCGGTGTTATTCGGCGAATCCGTCAGGGCCTGATCGAATTGCAGGCGGGCCGAATAGGCATCGCCCGCGCTCATGTAATATTCCCCCGCCGAGATCAGCGCATCCAGCCGCGCAGCCGAGGGCGGCATTTCGGCGGCAATCGATTGCGACTCGGTCGCCGCCTCGCCGAACCGTCCCAGCGTTGCCAGCGCCAGCGCACGGCAATGGCGCGCCGCCAGTCCGCCTCCGGCATCGCGCCAGCCCTCCGAATCCTGCAGGGCGCGGTTCGGGTCGTGGCCCAGCCAATCGACACAGTTGCGGTAATTGGCATTTTCGGCCATCCCGACAGTCGGAACGAGCGCGAGAACAAGGGCGAGTGCTACGGGGCGCATGGGCTTCTCCATCACGGGTATCATAGCACTAAGCATAAACGCAGAGATTGGGCGAGGAAATGGCAGAGAAAACACTGTTCTGTTTCGGCTACGG
>CALGNW010000251.1 GCA_937958345.1 uncultured Neomegalonema sp.
AAATGGTCAGCGGGAAGAGGCCAGTTGATGCTGCAATGGCGGTGCTTCTCGAAGAGGTGTTCAATATTCCTGCGGAGCGGTTCGCAGGACTGCAAAGCAGTTACGATTTGGCAAAGGCCCGCATCGAAGCGCAGCCAGACCCGAAGAGGGCAACACGCGCACACATCTATGGCGAGCTACCCGTGCCAGAAATGGCACGGCGCGGCTGGATAGATGTTGATGACCCGCGCGACTCCGACTTGCTAGAAACGGAACTTTGCCGGTTCTTCAAAGTAAACCGTATCGAAGATGCTGGAATTTTCACATTTGCCGCGAAGCAAACGGATGAAAGCGTCGAAGCAACCCCTGCTCAATTGGCTTGGCTTCATCGGGTGAAGATGATTGCCAGTGAAATGCTAATTGGCTCGTATTCGCCTCAGAACCTTGAGGCGGCGATATCTAAAATAAAAGTGTTGCGTTCCCATCCAGAACATATGGAACGTGTCCCAAGAATTTTGGCGGAAGCTGGAATTCGTTTCGTTATTGTTGAGGCTCTTCCGGGCGCAAAAATTGATGGCGTGTGTTTTTGGCTCAACGAGCGGTGCCCTGTGATTGGCATGACGCTTCGTTTTGACAGGATTGACAACTTCCTCTTTGTTCTTCGCCATGAACTAGAGCACGTTCGTCGGCGCGACGGCCTTACGGCACCCGTGATCGACATTGAACTTGATGGAAGCACAGATTCCACCTTAGAGGTTCAAGAGCGTGAAGCGAATAAAGCCGCGCAAGAATTTTGCGTGCCGGAAAGAATGATGAGTGCGTTCATCGCACGAAAAGCCCCCTATTTCTCAGAGCGCGATCTTCTTGGATTTGCAAAAACTCTGAAAGTGCATCCCGGTCTAGTTGCTGGTCAGCTTCAAAGACGTACTGGTCAGTACAACAAATTTCGTAGCCACCTTGCTAAAGTTCGCGAGTTCGTAGTGCCAGCAGCCGAAGTTGATGGCTGGGGCGATATACATCCAATCGAGACATAGGAGCCAAAATTGGCTGGTAATAAGAAACTTCAAAAGATGATCGCCCTCTACCGAGCGATGACTGGCGAAACTGAACTTGATCCTAAGAAAATCGCAGATTTTGCGGTCAAGAACGGCGTGGACGCGCCACAGCCTAAAGACCCGATGGAATTGCTGGCAAAGCAAATCAGCGTAGCTGCCCGTGAAGACCTGCGTGTGGATGAAAAGACGGGCCGTCCATTCCGCGCTTACCACTCACTCCCTATCCAGCATTCTGATGGTCAAACTTCATTTGTGTTCATCGATATAGATGATGCCACGCGGCCTCAGATGCACCGCTCACTCACGAAGCGCCGTGAGCAGATGGTGGGCGATGCAGTGCACCTCACCTACGACGCAGATCGCTGGAACTCTCAGAACTCGGATGAAGAGCCGATCCAAATGGAATTGGACTTCTCACTTGATGTGGAGTGGCGCAAGGCGACTGATGGAGAGGATGAAGCAGCCTAGTCGCCTTTTTTCCAGCGAGCCGTTGCTGCGGTGCGGGCAATCTCCGAGCGCTCTTCAGGCGAAAGGGATTTCGCCCGCGCTGCGCCGCCTTTTAGGCCACCCTTGCGCGCACGAATTACCGTGGACGACTCCTCATCGGGAGAGCCACCCGTCGCGATATCCACAAGGGACGTGGCAAGCTGGTTGGCATCGCGCGGGCGTTTGGGGTTGGTCATTTTACTGCGACCTCGCAAACGCAACAGAAAATCTTATCGTCTTCATTACGTCCATCTCCCGACTCATATCGGAAGCCTTCAGAGACCCTTGAAACATAGGTCCCACTATTATTCTCGAACGCCCACCCGTCATTCTGCCATACACTACCGTCTCCGGCTGCGCCGCACTTAGGGCAAACAATCTGAATATCCCATCGGTCTTTTGCACTCATAGTCACAACATGGCACGGCCCGGTGACGATTCCAAGGCCGTGTCAATCTGGTGGAATTTCAAACTGACCCACTACCGCATTCACCAATCTCTTGCGCTCTGTCAATGTTTATGATATGTTCCGTTTCGGATTGTATGCGGAACAGGGATTGAAATGGACTGGCAGAGCGCGTTGGACCGGTATCAGAGAGACTTGCTGTGGATTGCCACGGCGATGTTCGTGATGATCGGGTCGGACGGCAAAACGCCGGTTCCGACGGTGCGGCGCAGCGTGCGGGGAGCGGTTTTGCTGATCCTGCGTCCCGCCGAGGCGGCGTTGCGCCGGTTGATTGTCGTCAAAGCGTTTCTGATGCGGCAGGGCGGGTATGTGCCGAAAGCGGCCCGCAAACGCGCCGCGCCGGATCGCCCGATCCCGCGCGGTAACGGCGCAAACCGCGTGCCGCCCTTTGCGTTGTTTGATCCGCGCAAGCCGTTTTCATCCAACAAAAAGCGTCGGGGGCGGCGCGGACCGCCACCCCGTATTTCGGGGTTCGGTGACGGCAGTTGGCGTGCCCATGATGCGCCCGCCGCCGCGGCGATCGGCCCTGATGATGCGCTGAATGCTGCCGGTCTGTGCGGGCGGCTGTTGGCGCTGCGCCGTGCGCTGGATGATCTGGAGGGGCAGGCCCGCCGGATGATGCGGATGCAGGCGCGCCGCCGCGAGGCGGGTGAAAGCTTTGCCCGAACCGAACCGATCCGGCGCGGATTTCCACCGGGACATCGCGCGCGCAGGCGTCATGCGGTCGATGATGTTTTGCGCGATTGCAGTATCTGGGCACGGCGGGCCGAGGCCGCACCGGATACATCCTGACGCTTTGATCACCCCCTAAGATTTTGCACCCCCGAAACGCGGTTCCGCGACGGCGGACCTGCGCCCGCCGGTGATCCCGCGTGAGGGCAGGGCGATTCAGGCCGAGACGGTTTTCAACGTGCCCAGAACAACGCGGTTTTTGCCGTTATCCTTGGCCTCGTAAAGCGCCTCGTCCGCGACCTTCAAAAGACCGAGCGGTGTGATGCCGCATACCGGATACATCGCAACGCCCACCGAGATTGTGATATTCGGCAATGCCTTTTCGCCGTAGCGGATCACCTGCTGTTCGATCTCGCTGCGCAGCAGTTCGGCCTTTTGCATTGTTTGCTCGCAGGTGGCATCGGGCAGCAGAATCGAAAACTCCTCGCCGCCGAAACGCGAGACGACCTCGCCGTCGTTGAACAGCGCCTCCATCCGTTCGGCAATGGTCCGCAGCACAATGTCGCCCGCATCGTGGCCGTGATTGTCGTTGAACATTTTGAAGTTGTCGGCATCAATCGAAATCAGACCGATGGTGTGGTTATACCGCTCGGCGCGGCTGATCTCCGTCCGGCAGCTTTCGAGGAAAAACCGGCGATTATAAAGGCCGGTCAGCGGATCTTTGGTCGACTGATCGCGCAGTTCGTCGCGCAGTTTGACATTCGCGATCGCAAGGCTGATCTGTTCGGAACACTGGATGGCAAAGCGGTGAACGCTTTCGTCAAAGGTCGCAAGCTGGTGCTGTTTGGCCTCGTCGTCGCGGTCAAAACGGATATGAAGCAACCCGACCGTATCGCCATGGGCAATGATCGGCACGCAGATATAGCGGGTTTTCGTGTCATCGCCGGGCAAATCACTGACGTGATTACAGGCGAAGTTGACCGCGCCCGCGCCGAATTTATACATCCGCCCGCGCCGCAGGGCCCAGCAATCATCCGGCTGGATATGCGCCTTTATTCCCGGCGAGCTCCATGAACACGATCCGTCGAGAACATCGCGCGAGTTGCTGTAGATATAAAGTTCGCCCGACGATCCCGCGAACAGTTTCTGCATAAACCGGCTGATGACGTCGAACAGTTCTTCGAGCGACTTGCAGCTTTGCAGCCACTCGCCCAGTTCGGACAGCATCCGCGCCTCGTGCTTTCGCGCGCGTTCGTGATCAAGGGACTCGCTGGCCGCAGCCTCGGCCTTTTCCGCCTTTTGCTTTGCCTGCGCAAGCTCGCCTTCTTTGCGGCGGGCATCGGTCACGTCGGTATAAGAGACAACAAATCCGCCCTGAACCATCGGCCTTCCGGTCGTCGCGACCACCCGGCCCGAGGGCAGTTTGCGGTCGGCGGTAAAGGGTTGCCGCCGTTGAAAGCAGTCCTCTGCCGTCTCCAGAACATGGCCGACGAATTCGCCCCGCCGCCCCGCAAGCGAGAGAAATTCGTGCCGCGTCATGCCGACATAAATATCGGTCGAGTTCATCTCGAGCACGTCGATGATGCGCCGGTTGAAGAGAACGCATTTGGCATCCTCGGACCAGACGATCACGCCCTGCTCGATCGATTCGATGATTTGCAGTGTGGCATTGGCATCGCCCGATGCAGCGACCATCTTTTCGGTGCGGTTTGCCGGTTCGGCAATCCTCAATGCCGATACCGGCTCGAGTTCAAGCGCCCCTGAACGCATTCTGCTGTCTGTCCCCGACATGGTCGCCTCCCGTTTTCCCCGTACAGTGAGTATCGTTCGACAGCGTTAGCCGATCCTTGAGAACGGAGAATTTAGTGTTTCGTATTCGCGTAAAATCCGGCTGTTTCGGGCGCGGCGTGTTTCCGCATTGAAATCACGTTCCTATCGTTGCCGCGATGCGCCGTCCCGCCTATGGTCGGCGGATGAACCGGCTCCCCCCAGTCCTTGTGCTGATCACATTTGCAACCGCCGCCCAAGCCCAGACGGTGAACGCACCGCTGACCGTGGAAATGGGCGCGCCCGTTCCGCTGGCCGGAGCCGCCCCGCCGGATGCCGCCCGCGCAGGGGACCGGTATCTGCTGTCGTTCTCGGTCCGCAACCGGATGGCCGATCCTTTGCGGCTGCGGCGTATCGCCTTTCGGTTGCCCGAGGGTGTCGAACTGATCGCGCCCGATGCGGACGGTATTGATAACGACCGTGACGGCTCGATCGACGAGGGCGATGAGGGTTTCAGCCGGGTCGAGGATGCGACAAGCGCATGGCGGATCGAGGAAACCGTGGAGCCGCTGTCGCCCGGCGGATCATTCGAGCGGGCGGTTGTTGTTGGCATTGCCGAAACAGCTCAGGCCGGCTCGCGATTCGACGTTGATGTGATCGCCGCCGGTTCCGTGGCCGAGGCAACCGTAAGGGACGAGCGCGCTGCTGCGTTTGTACTCGCCCCGCCGGTTCTGACGGTCACGCTGGACGGTAAAACACAAGCCGGTTCGTATGCGGCGGATGAAACGCCCGGCCTGCGCGCGGTGGCGACATTGCCGAGCGGGCACATGACCGGTTTCGGCCTGACCATAAAGGGCTCGCCCGCGATTGACGGATATGACGATGTGCGCGCGGTCACGGGAGAGGGCGTTTTGTGCGACGCCTCTGAACCGCCGGTTCGCGAGGGACGCTCGCTCAGCGCGGATTTCGGGTTGTGCAAGGTGGTGCGCGGCTCGCCGGAGGCCGAACGGTTTGTTGCGCTAGAAGCCGGTTTGCGTTTGCGCGACGCCGAACCCTTTGCGGGAGCGGCGGTTATCGAAGCGCATCGCGCGGCCAGACTTGCCGGCGCAATGACCCAAGCCGGTGAAATGTGGGGCGAGCCGGTGACGGTATCGGCGGTTCTCGACGGACCATTGACCGGCGCACGGTTGCTCTCGGTTTCCGATCAGCCGGTTGACGGAGGCGATGCGGTCCGTGCCACGTTCCGGATTGTGAACCGCGGCAACAATCCTGCCCGCGACGCCCGTTTGATCGTTGATGGCGACGGCGTGTTTGCGTGCGACAGCTTTGTTGTCGACGATGACAAGAAAGGCGCTGATCTGTGTGACGGCGGATTCGCGCTGGGCGATATGGCCGCCGGAACGCAGCGCGATGTGGCGGTCGGCGCAAGCCTGCGCGATGATGCGATGATCGAGGGCGAGCTTGCGCTGCGGCTGTCGATGAGCGCGACGGATCATAGCACGATCATGTTTCCGCCTGCGGTCTTGAATCGCCGCTTGCCCAGACCGCCGGTTCTTTCGGTTGCGCCAACGGGGGAATGGCAGACCACGAATGACCTGATGACAGCACGAATTGGCGACAGCCATACCGTCGTCATCTCGGGTTCGTTGCCGGAGGGACGGTATCCCGCGCGGATAAATCTTTTGTCGCGGGTTGTTGATGCACAGACCGGCGACCCGATTTCACCCGCCCCGTTGCGGGTCGAAAGCTTTGATGCAGCATCGAGAGGCGAAGCGACATTCGAGAACGACAGTCCCTTGCTTGCAGCGCAGACGGTTGACGGGTGGACCGTGGTTTCTCTGCCGCTCGGAATTGTCTCCGTTCCGGTTGCCAATGCCGCCAATGCCCCCGGTTTCAAAGGCAGTGCGAAGCTGGCCTTGCGGGATTTGCCGGAGATCGAAGTCGGTC
Organism: uncultured Neomegalonema sp.; assembly: GCA_937958345.1. Classification (GTDB taxonomy): domain Bacteria; phylum Pseudomonadota; class Alphaproteobacteria; order Rhodobacterales; family Rhodobacteraceae; genus JAHDDY01. The sequence goes on from CALGNW010000251.1 coordinate 6,373, forward strand.
GGCTGATCGAAATTGCCGCTGTTCTCGAACTCTATGGCGATGTCGAAGTCCGGTCGGAAGATTTTGCGGAAATCGTGATTGCCGAACCGGCACTTGATCTGACCGTCCGCTCGCCCGACGAGGACCGGACAATCGATCTGCACGATACCGCATCCGTTGCAGTGCTGACGTGCAATCGCGGTAATTCCGGCGCGGAAGCCCTGATTCTCACGGTTCGCTTGCCGAATGGTTTGTTGCTCGACCCCTCGGTCCCGTCCGTTGTCCGGATGATTGCTGCCGAGCGGGCGGACGATATCGAAACTCTGTTTTCGGAGGCGGTCGAAGTTGTCGAGCCTGCAGGCAGTCCGCATTTCGATGCGGGCGAGAATGTGCTGCGCGGTGCGCTTTCGCCGGACCGGACACTCGGACCCGATATGTGCCTTGCGCTGGTCTTTCAGGTGCGCCGGTCCGACGCCTTTATCCCAAACACACCGACGGCAACCATCACCGCAAATGTCGAACCGTTTACAGGCCGAGCCGGAGCGCGCGCGCGCGTCTATGCCGGTGTGGGCCGCGGCGAGATCCGATTTGAGTTGCCGCCCGTTCTGTTCGGTCCGGTGTCTGACCGTGTGCTTTCCACGAACGGAAATATTGCCCACGAGGTCTCGCTCGAAATACCCGAAGCGGCCGGAGAGCAGCGCGTCGATATCTCGGCGGAAAGCAGTACGGGGCTTGATTGGACAATACTCAGACTGGCAGAGAACGGAGCGGCCTTGCCATGGCGCGACGGGACCGTTTTGTCAGGGGGCGAAATTGTGACTTTCAGACTGGAAGCGCCGGGGCCCGATTCCGCCCCGCTGGGATGGATCGATACGACGCTGGTCCGTGCGCTCGCATTCTCGGAAGCCGGAACACCGGTTGCGGTTGATACGCGATTGATCACCCGCCGGGGGGAGGCACCCGGAGGACGGATAGAGGTGAGCAAGACGATGGCGCTCGATAGCGATTGTGACGGCAATCTGGATGACGAGCGTATTCAGGATGCTCTGTTCGAGCCGGTAAAGGATGCTTCGCCCGGCGATTGTGTGAACTTCCGCATCGCGTTCAAACATTCGGGCGAAAAAAGCATGGAGCGTATTGTCGTGCGTGATCGCGTCCCCGAGGGCACGGAACTGCGCCCCGATGCGGTCGAAATTCTGCGCGAGCCGGATGGCTTGCACGATACCGATATTGTCACACCCCTGAACAGCACCCGCGATGTCGTTTGGACGTTCGAGGGGCTGTTCGAACCCGGTGCGGAAGGTGAAGTCAGTTACGCCGTCAAACTCCAAGAGCCGGAATAGCGATAAGCAGGCGGTGCAGCATTATTCGCCGCGCCCGCCCACGACGATATCGTCCATCAGCATTGTCGGTTGTCCGACGCCGACCGGAACCCACTGGCCCTGCTTTCCACACATACCGATGCCGTTGTCCAGCGCCATGTCATTTGCAATCAAGCGCACCTTTTTCATGGCAGTTGCGCCGTCGCCGATCAGCGTTGCGCCTTTAATCGGGTGGAGGATTTTGCCATTCTTGACCCGATAAGCCTCGGTGCAGGAAAAAACGAACTTGCCGTTCGTAATGTCGACCTGCCCGCCGCCGAAATCGACGGCGTAAATGCCGTCTTTCACTGCGGCGACCACCTCTTCGGGGGTCGCATCACCGCCAAGCATATACGTATTCGTCATGCGGGGCATCGGCGGATGAGCATAACTTTGACGGCGACCATTCCCCGTTGTCTTGACGCCCATCAAACGGGCATTCTGGCGATCCTGCATATACCCCACAAGACGGCCGTCTTCGATAAGTGTGGTGTAATTTGATTGCTCACCCTCATCGTCAATCGAGATCGAGCCGCGCCTGTCGGCAATCGTTCCGTCATCAACGACAGTGACACCCTTTGCGGCGACCATCTCGCCCATCAGGCCCGCGAAGGCGGATGATTTCTTGCGGTTGAAGTCGCCTTCCAGACCATGACCGACGGCCTCGTGCAGCATGACACCGCACCATGCCGGCCCCAGAGCCACCTGCATCGCGCCGCCCGGAGCGTCCTGCGCCTCGAGGCTAACGAGTGCTTTGCGGTGGGCTTCGTCGGCGAGGTGCTTCCAGTTGCTTTCGTCGATCAGGGAATCGTAGGGCACACGCCCGCCGCCACCGGACGAGCCGGTTTCGCGACGCCCTGATTCCTCTACGATCACCGAGACATTGATGCGCGCGAGCGGGCGGGTATCGCGGATGCGGTGGCCGTCAGCCCGCAGAATTTCAACCTCCTGCAATTCGCCGGAGAGAGAGGCGGTTGCCTGGACAACCCGGGGGTCTTTTTCCCGCAAATAGGCGTCAACCTCGCGCAGCAGTGCGACCTTCGCGGCGAAGGTCGGGCCGTCCAGCGGACTTTCATCCCCGTAGAGCTTGCGGTTTGTGGCGCGGGGCGCCTCGGCATAGGTTGCCGGCGCACCCGATTTGATGGCTGATGCGGCCCCAGCGGCACGTTTGAGGGCGGCAATCGACAATTCGTCCGAATGGGCATAGCCGACGCCCTCGCCGGAAACGACCCTCAGACCAAAGCCCTCGCCCGAGTCGTAGCTCGCATTCTTCAGCCTTCCGTCGTCGAACACGAGGCTTTCGCCGCGCCGCCGCTCGAGAAACAGCTCGCCGTCATCCGCACCCGAAAGCGCGTCGGATAGCACTTGTCGCGCGGTTTCGAGATCGAGGTCTGTCGCGAAGGGGTCGAAACGCATTGGCTGGCTCCATGATTACAGGTGTTAAATGCGCCGTCCTTCCACCGGTGGCAAGGGATGGCGTGAGAGCGTGTCATAATCGGACAGGTCAGCCGCCGTTCTCCGCGCTCCCGCTCTAGAAAGCTGATGGTTCCTTGTCATTCTCCCGCGCGACTGGCAAAGCCATGTGTCTCAAAAGGAAACGCCCCATGATTCTCCCCGCTTTGCCGCCAAACCCGCCGCTTCAGCATGCGGCTGACATGCCGAGCGCCCAGACGAAAATTGCGCGAGTCGCGGCGCGGGGAATAGAAGACACGCCGGGCGGCGAGGGTTGGGTTCGCGAGCTTGCGCGGAAAATAATGGCGATGGGCCTTGTCCGCGTTCAATAGAACGCCGGCAAAGGCCCGCAAACAGGGCCTGTCCGTGCTGCGGGGCGAGGATTATCGCGGCGCTGCCGTTGCTTGATTAAATTAACGCAGAAAAAGTCTGCCTCGCGACGGCTTGCCGCGTGGCAGGTGCTTGCGCCTCTGTTACGTCTGTGGTTCAACGCGGCAACAGACAGACTCAGCGATGAAAAGGCCCTTCTGGCCTGTTTTTCACGCAGGAACGGAGCGATACGGTATGCGGAGCGGACACCTCCTGATCGGACTTGGTGCAGCGGCGGCGCTGGCAGCATCAACGGGTATTTCACTTGCGGAAGACGTCGGTGTGCCGAAAGCAGGCGCATACGGGTATCAAGACCCGGCAACGGACGTGATGGAACGTCTGATCTCGCTTTCCGTCGGCTTGCACTGGATTGCGTTCCTCATCACGTTGTTTGTGACGGTCCTTCTCGGTTACACATGCTGGCGCTTTAGCGAAAAGCGCAATCCTGTCGCGAGCCGGTTTTCGCATAACACGACCATCGAGGTTGCGTGGACGCTGATCCCCGTTCTTATTCTGGTCGGCATCGCGTATCCGTCGATCAAGTATCTTTACTATCAAGAGACTGTTCCGCCGTCGGATGTGACGGTTAAGGCCATCGGTGCTTCCGGTTGGTGGTGGAACTACGAATACGAAATTGACGGCGAAGAAGTTGCCTACAGCAGCTATATGGCCGGCAGCGGTTATGCGACCTATGACGATGTTGTTAAGGGGATGCAGGCCGAGGGCGCAAGCGAAGACGAAATTCCGTCGCTTGCCCTGTGGAAGCTGAAGACCACCGCACCGATGGTTGTGCCGGTTGACAGCATCATCCGCGTTCAGGTGACATCCGAGCCCGGCGGCGTGCTGCATGCTTTCGCCGTTCCAGCGTTCGGTGTGAAGGCCGATGCGGTCCCCGGTTCGTTGCATGAAACGTGGTTCGAAGCACGCCGCACGGGGACGTTCTACGGTCAATGTTCCGAGCTTTGCGGTCGCGGTCACTCTTATATGCCCATCGAAGTCGAAGTCGTGTCGAAAGAAGATTTCAAATCGCGGCTGCTCGAAGTGCAGGAAATCGCGAACGGTCCATCGACAAGCACAACAAAGTTCGCTGCTAACGCGCTGGCCGAGTAAGGGGATATCGTGAGCGACATCGACATGACACCAGACTATGCGGCGCGCGGCGGATACGCCGACGAGCCGCAGGTTGCGGATTATTTCGCGCTGTTGAAGCCGCGCGTTATGTCGCTGGTCGTCTTTACGGCCTTGGTCGGTATGCTGTGCGCGCCGGTTTCAGTGAACCCGATTATCGGCTTCGCCTCGTTGCTGTGCATCGCCGTGGGGGCGGGAGCATCCGGCGCGTTGAATATGTGGTGGGATGCCGACATAGACGCGAAGATGAAGCGAACCGTTAAAAGGCCGATCCCCGACGGTCGCGTTACTGGTCAGGACGCGCTGAATATCGGCCTCGGCCTGTCAGTGATTTCGGTCGCGATGCTGACGGTTTTCGCAGGTATTCTTGCGGGTGCTTTGCTTGCCTTTACGATCTGGTTCTACGCCGTGCCCTATACAATGTGGTTGAAGCGGTGGACGCCTCAGAACATTGTCATCGGCGGCGCGGCAGGGGCTTTTCCGCCGCTGGTGGGCTGGGTTTCAGTGACGGGATCCATCGCGATCGAGCCGCTGTTGATGTTTGCGATCATCTTTCTCTGGACGCCGCCGCATTTTTGGGCGCTGGCCTTGTGGCGACGCAGTGAATACGCGATTGCGGAGGTTCCGATGCTGCCGGTGGTCGCCGGTACGACGGTTACGCGCAAGCAGATATTTGTTTACTCGGTGCTGCTTGCGCTTTCGAGCGTCGGCTTGCTGTTCACGCCGGTCGGCGGCCCGTTTTACGCGGTAGCGGCTGTTGCAATGAACGCCTGGTTTCTGAAGTGGGCCTGGATTGTCTGGAAACGGGATGATGTTGTCGCCGAGGCTGACAATTTCGCCGCCGAGAAAAAGCTTTTCGGTGTCTCGCTGCATTATCTCGCCGCTATTTTTTCCGCGTTGCTGCTTGATGCGGTTCTGCGCGTGTTGATGGGATGATCAGACCATGATGCGCGAACACGAAGTTCATCGCCGCCGCTGGCCCCGTAACCTGCTCGTGGGCGGATTGCTGATCGCCTTTGTCGCGTTGATCTTTTTCGTCAGCATCGCGAAATTCAGCGCGCAGGTCGGAAGCTGATGAGTATAGCGGGTAAAAAATCGAATGCGAGAACGGCGGCTATGTTCGGCGGTGTTGCCGTGTTCATGGTTGGACTGTCGTTCGCCGCGATCCCTTTGTACGAGGCATTCTGCAAAATAACGGGTTTTGGCGGCACGCCTCTGCGGGCCGATACGGCATCCGAGCGTGTGCTTGATGAGACGATTACGGTCCGCTTCGACGCGAATACCGACCCTAATCTGCCGTGGACTTTCAAGCCGGTTCAAAAGGAAATGACCCTGCCAATCGGCGAGACCGGCCTGGCATTTTATACCGCGACCAATAATTCGGATCAGCCTGTCGCAGGGACATCCACGTTCAATGTCACGCCCCTGAAGATCGGCGGCTATTTTGTAAAGATTGACTGTTTTTGTTTTACCGAACAGGTTTTGCAACCCGGCGAGAGCGTTGATATGCCTGTGTCGTTTTATATCGACCCTGAAATCCGTGACGACCGCGAGACTCAGGAAGTGGCCGGCATCACACTCTCTTATACATTTTTTGAAACTGAGATCAGCGATCCTGAATTTGCGGTATCCCGCGAGACAGGCCCGACGCTAAACTAAAAAGGTTGCCGCATTCCGGCGGCAGATGGAGCGACATATGGCACACGCCAAGAACCACGACTATCACATCGTCAACCCGAGTGTTTGGCCCTTCGTAGCCTCTATCAGTGCAGTTGTTATGCTGGTCGGTCTGGTAAACTGGATGCATGACGGCTCGCCGATTTTTGCTCTGCTCGGCCTGACGGGCATCCTTGTCGTGATGTACTGCTGGTGGTCCGATGTTGTTAAGGAATCGCACAGCGGGACCGACCATACGCCGGTTGTTCAGATCGGCCTGCGCTATGGCTTTATCCTGTTCATCATCTCCGAGGTCATGTTCTTCGTCGCATGGTTCTGGAGCTTTTTCCGGTATGCGCTGTTCACCCAGCCGGAAACGGCAGAGTTTGCCGCCGGCGGGACCTTCCCGCCTGCCGGAGTGCACGTCTTTGATCCCTGGGGTCTGCCGTTCATCAATACGCTGATCCTGCTGCTGTCCGGCTGTACGCTGACGGCGGCGCACCACTATCTGATCGAGATGCGCGAGAATGACGGCGTTGTCAGCGAAAAGCGGAAACAGGTTTTCTGGATGCTTGCCGTGACCTGTATTCTCGGGGCGATCTTCCTGATGTGTCAGGCGCTTGAGTATTCGCACGCCTATCACGACGGGCTGACGCTTCAGAATACCTATTACGGCGCGTCGTTCTTTATGGCGACAGGCTTTCACGGTTTTCACGTCTTCATCGGAACGATCTTCCTGATTGTCTGCCTCATCCGTGTTGGCCGCGGTCACTTTACCGCCGAGCGCCATATCGGTTTCGAGGCGGCGGCATGGTACTGGCACTTCGTCGATGTGGTCTGGTTGTTCCTCTTCGCGTCGATCTACATCGGCAGCGCGACCTTCTTCGCGGTCGGGACGCATTAAAATTCATAGTGCATCGAGGGCGCCGTTGTGAGTGCCACCATGAAAAACTGGCCGCTGGGACCGATTGTTATCGGGCTTGGCGGTTTTTGCGTTCTGATTGCCCTCGGCTTTTGGCAAGTCCAGCGGCTGCAATGGAAGAACGCTATCATCGCTGAGGCCGAGCAACGATTGGCTGTGCCTGCCGAGCCATTGCCGGTTTCGCTCAACCCGAAGCGCGATGATTACAAGCGCGTCGAAGTTTCGGGCCGCTTTGATCATGATTCCGAGCAATATGTTCTGACGTCGATGCCGCCGAACGGGCCGGGCTTTGAAATTATAACGGCATTCGAGACCGACAGCGGGCGGCGCATTTTGGTTGATCGCGGTTTTGTCCCTCAGGCTTTGCGTGACCCCGCGAAACGCGCAGATACCTTCGACCGGGGCGTCGTTGAAATCGAGGGTGTTTTGCGGTGGCCGTCCGATACGAGCCGTTTTACCCCCGACCCCGATCCGTCGATCCGTGAATGGTACTCTCGCGAAGTGCCGCCGCTGGCAAAGGCACTGAACACCGAACCCGTTATGATCGTCCAAGGCCCATCCGCCGGACCCGGCTGGCCACGGGGCGGTAAGGCGCAGGTGAATATTCGAAATCAGCATTTGCCCTATGCGATTCAATGGTTCGCGATTGCCGGGGTCTGGGCTTTGATGTCAATCCTGTGGTTCCGCAAGGTTGCGCGCCCGGACGCGGACGCCTAACGTCCGTCTGCTATTCCGGGAGAGATAATCGTGAAATACGTCAGTACGCGCGGAAACGCCGAAGTGCTCGAATTTGAAGATGCCGTGCTGGCTGGATTGGCGCGGGACGGCGGGCTTTATGTGCCCGAAAATTGGCCGGAGTTTTCAGATGATGACATCGCTGACCTCGCCGGTCTGCCCTATGCCGAAGTCGCGACGCGGGTCATGCTGCCGTTCACCGGCGGAGCCATCGAGCATGACGAGTTGCGCGACCTGATTGACCGAGCCTATGCGGATTTCGCACATCGCGCCATCGTGCCCGTCCGCCAGATTACCGAAGATCATTGGCTGATGGAATTGTTCCACGGCCCGACGCTCGCGTTCAAAGATCTCGCGATGCAGGTCATCGGCTTGCTGTTTGATCATATTCTGACCAAGCGAGACGCCCGCGTTTGTATTGTTGGTGCAACATCCGGCGATACCGGCTCGGCGGCGATGGAGGCGTTCAAGGGCCGTGACCGTGCCGACGTCTTCATTCTCTATCCGCATAACCGCACGTCTGAAGTTCAGCGCCGCCAGATGACGACGCCGACCGACCCGAATGTGCATGCGATTGCCGTCGAGGGCGACTTCGATGCGTGTCAGGCGCTTGTTAAGTCGATGTTCAATGACCTTGAATTTCGGGATTCGATGAACCTCGGTGCTGTGAACTCGATCAACTGGGCGCGCATCCTGGGGCAGGTCGTTTATTACGCAACTTCGTCGATCGCTTTGGCCAGTACAGGACCGGTCAATTATTCAGTTCCGACGGGCAACTTCGGTGATATTTTTGCCGGATATGTCGCAAAGCAGATGGGGTTTCCGATCGGGCGCCTGCTGATCGCAACCAACGAAAATGACATTCTGCACCGTACCTTGCAGACGGGCCGGTACGAAAAGGCCGAGACGACGCAAACCACCTCGCCCAGCATGGACATTCAGGTCAGTTCGAATTTCGAGCGGCTGGTGTTCGAACTTTGCGGGCGTGACGGCAAGGCCGTTGCCGCGATGATGGATGATCTGGCAAAGACCGGCGCGTTCTCGCTATCGCAAGGGCAGCTCGATCACCTGCACGAGGACTTTGATTCCGCACGCATTGACAGCGCGCGGGTGAAGGCGACGATATCAGGCATTCTGTCCGATACCGGCATGGTCATTGATCCGCACACGGCGGTTGCGGTTGCCGCCGGACAGGATTGGAATGTCGAGGGGCCGGTCGTTTCGCTGTCATGCGCTCACCCTGCAAAATTTCCTGACGCGGTAAAGGATGCAACGGGCCGCATCGCCGAGCTGCCGCCACATATGGCCGACCTATATGAACGTGAGGAGCGTGTGACGGTCCTGCCAAATGACCTTGCGGTCCTTGAAGCACATATCCGCAGCGAGGCACGAGTTTGACCGACCATATTTCCATCGAAGGGGGCCGCGTGCAGGCCACGACCCTGTCGAACGGTTTTCGCGTTGTCACCGAACATATGCCTCATGTGAAATCCGCGGCTATCGGGGTTTCCGCAACGGCAGGTGCGCGTGACGAGACCCCGCCCGAGGGTGGCCTGTCGCATATGCTCGAGCACATGGCCTTTAAGGGAACGAACAGCCGCAATGCCAAACAGATCGTCGAAGAGATCGAAAATGTCGGCGGCGATCTGAACGCCTATACCGATTACGAGGTCACCGCGTATCAGGCGCGGGTGCTGGCCGAGCATGTCCCGATGGCCATTGAATTGATCGCTGACATTTTGCGGGATTCGACATTTGATGAAGGCGAGATCGAAAAGGAACGGCAGGTCATCCTGCAGGAAATCGGCGAGCGCAACGATATGCCTTCGATGGCCGCGCTGGAGTCGTTGCAGGAGACCTGCTTTCCCGATCAGGCGCTGGGTCGCCCGATAATCGGAACGCCGGAAAAAGTTCTCAGCTTTGACCGCGCGATGATTGCCGATTACCTCGCACGGCATTACGCGCCGGACCGTCTGGTTCTGGCGGCGGCAGGGTATGTCGACCATGATGAAACGGTGAAGGCAGCCGAACGATTGTTCGGTGATATGGCCGCACGCCCCGCGCCGAAACGCGAGGCGGGTTCTTATAAATCGGGCGCAACGCGCTTGGTGCGCGATGTCGAGCAGGCGCATGTCTGCGTCGGATTTCAAGCACCGGACTCGCGGGACTTCAAGGCGCAATTCCGGGCGCAGGCTGTGGCGGCGGTGCTGGGCGGCGGCATGTCATCGCGGCTGTTTCAGGAGGCCCGCGAGGAACGGGGGCTTTGCTATAGCATCTATTCGTATGCGGAGGCATTCGAGGATGCGGGCATGATGACAATTTACGCTGCAACCAGCCCTGAACAAGCCGAAGAGATGGTGCAGCTGGCGCTGGATGTATTCCACCGCGCGGCTGACGATATCAGTGAAGAAGAGGCCAGCCGTGCCCGTGCTCAATCCAAGGCCGGACTGGTCATGGGGCTTGAATCACCGATGCGCCGGTCGGAATCGCTGTCGCGGCAAATCGCGCTTTGGGGCAGGCCGATCCCGATGGAAGAGGTCGTTGATATGGTGGATCAGGTCGACGCCGCCGCCGTGCGGACCGCGGCACGCAGTTTGCTCGACGGGCCTGCGCCGTCGACAGTTTATCTCGGCCCCGAGTCGGGCCGCTCGCCGGTTCTGCCCGGCCAATCCGCCTGAGATGAGTTTGCGCGCGCTGTTCGGACTGGGCCGGTCCCGCGTTGCGCGTCAGCCGCTTGTCTTGCTGACCGATCGTTTGTGCCTGCGCCCGCCGCGCCTTGAGGATCAGCGGGAATGGTCCGAACTGCGCGAGGCAAGCCGGACATTCCTTCAGCCGTGGGAACCGAGATGGCCGAACGAACATCTGTCGCGCACCGCGTTCAAGCGCAGGGTGCGTTGGGCGGTTGCCGAGGCCAATGCCGAGCGGGCCTATGCTCTGCTGCTTTTTGACCGGCGCGAGAACATGCTGGTTGGCGGCATTACCATTTCAAATATCCGCCGGGGTCCGTCGCGCAGCGCTTCGTTAGGGTATTGGGTCGGCGAGGCGCATGCGCGGCGCGGCTATATGCGCGATGCTGTGGAGCGGGTCGCGGAGTTTTGCTTTCAGACCCTGAACCTCGTGCGGCTGGAGGCGGCTTGCCTCGAAAATAATGCGGCGTCGCGGGCATTGCTCGAACGATGCGGATTTCAGGTCGAGGGCGTCGTGCGCGGATATCTCGAAGTGAACGGCACGGTCCGCGATCACGTGCTATATGCGCGTCTGGCGCAGGATTTGCCGCCGGAGATCACAGCGCAATGAAGATGCCGGGCCTGTCTCGTCGCAAGCCGGACGGATGGCTGGTGCGCATTTCGGTCAGGTTCTCTGAGTCGGATGTCGAGAGGCTCGGGTCGGAGTTGTATGCCGTTCGGGATGTTCTTGCGCAGAGGATGGCCTCGGCGGCGCGGTTGGCGGACGGCAAGGAAATCAACACCCGCGATGAGTATCTGCTGGTCATTCGGCCAGGCCGCCGCGAAAGTGACTCAACAGACCCGATCCCCGTCGTCCGCGATCTGCTGGAGCGGATGGCGCAACCCGCGCAATCGAGCATCGGACTTATATTTCCGCGCCTGAACGCGGCTTTCACCCGCCACCCCTGCACCGCATCCGATCGCGCCGCCCGTGATGCTCTGACTGACGGCTTGAGCAAGGCCGAGGCTACGGGCAGCGGCGTTGCCGTTGAACTTGATTTGGCAGAGCAAACGACGCGGCTGCTGCCCATGGATACGCCGGAGACGGAAGTCGTCGGCGCGCTGAAACGGGCCGTCGATTCAAATCAGGTCATCATGCACTATCAGCCTGTCGTGGGGCTTGCCGATGGCCGGATCACCGCCTTTGAAGCGTTGATGCGGATTGTGGATGAGAACGGCGGCGGCTTGCTCAGCCCCGCGCGCTTTATTGCCATCGCCGAACAATCCGGTTTGATCCACGAATTGGGCCGGGCGGCGCTGCGCAGTGCAGCCGGTCAAATGGCGGCATGGCGTGCCGAATTCGGGGCGCGCGCGCCATCGCGGATTGCAGTGAACGTCGCCGCGTCGCAACTCGCTAATGCTGATTTCTCCAAGGAGGCCGCGACGATCTTTTCCGAGGTCGGGCTGGACGCTCTGACGCTTGAGCTGACCGAGACCGAGCGCATTCAGGAAATGCCGCAAGCGCGCTCGGCTTTGGAAATCCTGCGGGGCGGCGGTGCTTGGGTCGCGCTCGACGACTTTGGCGTTGATTATTCGAACCTCGCCTACCTTCGCGATCTCGAGGTCGATATCGTCAAAATCGACCGGTCGTTTCTTGATGGCGGTGTAAAGGCGGAACGGGCGCGGACCATCCTTTCGATGGTCGTCGAGCTTGCCCACACGCTGAATGCGCGTGTCGTGGCCGAGGGCGTGTCGACGGCTGAGCAGGTGATGTCACTGGCCGCGCTCGGCGTTGACTACGGACAAGGCGAGCAGTTCGGGCTCGGAGTGAATGCCGACGAGGCGTCGCGACTGATCGCGCGTTCCACCTGCTAAAGCGGCTGTCAGGCGGACCCGCCGCCCGCCGACAACAGCTCGGGCGAAATACCCAGTGTCGACAGCGCCATCACCCACTTGGCGTCATCATCTGCCGCGAAGATCAAATCGGCCTCGGCATCACAGGACAGCCAGCCATTCTGTTGCAGTTCCTGCTCAAGCTGACCGGGTGCCCAGCCGGTATATCCCAGAGCGATCATATGACGTTCGGGGCCTTTGCCTTGGGCAATATCGCGCAGGATATCGACGGTTCCGGTCAGCCGGTATCCGCCCTCGATCGTCAATGCGCCGTCATCGCCGTAATCTGTCGAGTGCAGCACGAAACCGCGGCTTGATTCCACCGGTCCGCCGATTTTGATGGGCGCGCCGTTGTCGTCCGCCTCACCGGCTCCGATCTTCAACTGTGCCAGCAGGTCGCGAAAGCTGAGACCGTCGGACGGCTGGTTGATGATCAGTCCCATCGCACCCTCGTCCGAATGGGCACAAATAAAGATCACCGAGCGATGGAAGCGGGGGTCACCGATCCCCGGCATGGCAATCAGAAAACGGCCCTCAAGGCCGCTATCGTCCGGTGTTGCATCAGATTTTTCTGCTTTCGCCATACAGGTGAAATGGACCGGAAAGGTAACCGCTTCAATAGGAAGCGGTCAGTTTGTTGCAAAAAGCCGGTTTAGCGTCTTCCGCGCAACCGCCGCCGCGCCGTTCTCGCCCGGGCGCGTGTCCCTGCCTACAGGACGTAACGGCTGAGGTCGACATTCCGGGCGAGATCGCCAATCTCTTTTTCAACGTATGCACGATCAACCTCCAGCGATTCCCCGCCCATGTCGGATGCGCTGTAGGACAGACCGTCGAGGATGCGCTCCATTACGGTATGAAGGCGGCGCGCGCCGATGTTTTCGACGGACGTGTTGATCTCTGCGGACAGTTCGGCAATGGCATCGACGCCATCCGGCGAGAACGAGAGCGTCACGTTTTCGGCGGCCATCAATGCGGCATATTGCTTGATCAGCGAGTTGTCCGGTTCGGTCAAAATCCGGCGGAAGTCATCCTTTGTCAGCGCCCGCAGTTCGACACGAATGGGCAACCGGCCCTGAAGCTCGGGCAGCAAATCGGACGGCTTCGATACGTGAAATGCGCCCGAAGCAATAAAGAGAATGTGATCGGTTTTCACCGGACCGTGCTTGGTCGAAACGGTCGTCCCCTCGATCAGCGGCAGCAAATCGCGTTGCACACCCTCGCGCGATACATCGGCGCCGCCCGCGTCCTTGCGCGCGGCGATTTTGTCGATCTCATCCAGAAAGACGATGCCGTTTTCTTCGACGGCGTGGACAGCATCACGGGTGATGCCTTCATCATCGATCATCTTGTCGGCTTCTTCGGCGACCAGCGCGTCAAAGCTTTCAGTAACCTTCAGCGTGCGCTTGCGCGTTCGCCCGCCCATCGCGTTGCCGAGCATATCGGACAGATTAATCATCCCCATCGAACCGCCGCCCGCGCCGGGGATGTCCATGCCCCCGAAAGGGTTCGAGGTATCGGCCAGTTCTAGTTCGATCTCGCGATCATCCAGCTCGCCCGCCCGCAGTTTTTTGCGAAAGCTGTCGCGTGTTGACTCTGAGGCGGTCGCGCCGACCAACGCATCCAGCACGCGGTTTTCCGCAGCGATATGGGCTTGGGGACGCATCTCCAGCCGCCGTTTGTCGCGCACCATCGCGATCGCGGATTCAACGAGATCGCGCACGATTTGCTCGACATCGCGGCCTACATACCCGACCTCGGTAAACTTGGTTGCCTCTACCTTGGTGAACGGCGCATCGGCCAACTTGGCAAGGCGGCGCGAGATTTCGGTTTTACCAACGCCCGTCGGCCCGATCATCAGGATATTTTTCGGCAGAATCTCGCCGCGAAAATCCTCGTCGACCTGTTGCCGCCGCCAGCGATTGCGCAGGGCAACGGCCACGGCGCGCTTGGCGTCTTTCTGGCCGATGATAAAGCGGTCGAGTTCAGACACGATCTCGCGGGGGGTCAATGAGGACATATCAGACTTCCGAAGGAGGGCGGAACCAGCGGGCGAAAGGAACCAAACGCAAAACAATGTTGCGCAACGGGTTCCACGCCAGGCCGAGGACGATCACCAGCAAACCGATCGCAAGCGGCACACCGGCGAAAATCACCGTCAGTCCCGCACCGGATTGGAACGCGGCGTAGGTCAGAACAGCGGTGAAATAAAGCAGGGAAGACGCGACCAGCGAGCGCCGGTCCAATATCAGACCCAGCACAGTAAATGCCAGCGCAAGGCCGCTGATCATCCAAACGACCGTTCCCAGCTGCGCGACGAGCAGGTCGGGATTGCCGCTGCTTGCACCCAGCGCGAACATGGCGAAATGATCCTTGAGGACATACAGCATCATGCCGTGCACCATCAGCGGCGAGCCGACGACAAACAGCCAGAGTGCCCACTCATGCTGTTGCCCTGTCCGTTCGCGGTCCCGCGAGTCCAGGTACATTCCGGCGATCAACAGGGCCGCTCCGCACAGCGCAAGTACCGAGAATGCCGCCAACGGCTCGACGTGACGCATCGCAAACGTAAAGACAAGGCCGACGGCGCTGACCGCCAGACCGAGCACCAGAATGGGCAACCGGAAGCGCAGCAAAGATACGGCAAAAAGTGCGGTCAGCACAAATAGCGGGGCCTGCGCGCCAAGGCCGGTTACCATCGCCTCGATTGAAACGGTATCAGGAAAGGCGATCATCCACGCCTGAAATCCCAGCCAGACAAAAAGCAGAGCCGAAACCACCGCCGGAAATTTCCTCCGGGCCTTAAAGACAAAAATATCCGCCAGCACCCAAAACAGCGCGGCAAAGGCCAGATACACATACAGCGGCTCTATCCCGACCAGCGCCGTGAACCGGCTGATGGCAAAATAGATAATCAGCAGGCCGAGGCACAGGAACAGATCACCGAAATGATTCACCAGTACAACCGGTTCGTCGCTCGCGTTTTTGCGCGCCTCGACCGCCCGCAGGGCTTCGGCCTGTTCCGCGCTGATGATCCCTTCCTCAACGGCGGTATCGAGGGCAGTTGCCGGTTTTTCAGGTTTTGCCATGTCAGGAAATCGTCTCAAGAATGACGCTGTGGTTCGTGTATACACAGATGTCGGCGGCGATTTTCATCGCCTTTCTGGCAATGTCATCCGCCCCGGCTTCCGTATCGTGCAATGCCATCGCTGCGGCCAGCGCATAATTGCCGCCTGATCCGATGGCGGTGACCCCGTGTTCAGGCTCCAGCACGTCGCCCTGACCAGTCAGAACCAGCGTTACGTCGCGGTCTGCGACGATCAGCATGGCTTCCAGCTTTCGCAAATACCTGTCCGTGCGCCAGTCCTTGGCCAGCTCGACCGAGGCCCGCATAAGCTGGCCGGGATGCGCCTCCAGCTTGGTCTCAAGGCGCTCGAACAGGGTGAAGGCATCGGCGGTTGCACCGGCAAATCCGACAATCACCTCATGGCCGCCAACCGACAGGCGGCGGACCTTGCGGGCATTGCCCTTGATCACGGTCTGTCCCAGCGATACCTGCCCGTCTCCGGCAATCGCGGCGGTTCCGTTTTTCCGGACCGCAACAATCGTCGTACCGCGCCAGCCCTTGCGTTCAGTGTTCTCTGTCATGGGGCTGATGTCTGGCGCGGGGGGCCGAATGTCAAGAGACAGCGCGGTATGAGGGGTCGGGATTGGGAACGGAACGCTGTCGCCTCCGCGCGGGGTTAACGGCCCGTTTCTCGCAATGGTCCTCCTGAACCCAGCAGGAGTGCCTTCAAATGAAGCAATGTTTGGCAGCGGTAAGCGTCTTATGTCTCACAGCCGGAACCGCGCTTGCGGCGACCCCGACAATCGAGCGTGACACGCATTTGCGCCTGCATCTGACAGCGGCTGTTGACAGTAATTGCAATGGCGAGCTTGCGGATGAAACCGCAGATAATGCGGTTTTCGGCACCGAAAAGCTGCTGACCCCCGGTCAGTGCCTGATCTACCGCACGGATTACAGCAATGACGGCGATTTTTCGATCCGCAAGGTCGAGGTCAGGACGCCGGTTCCCGAGTTCATGGTTTACCAGCCGGGAACTGCGGCTCATGTCGATACCCCGCCGGGGCTTTGGCCTGACAAGCCCAAGCCGCCTGCGCGCGGACGGGGCGGCGATCTGATCTGGCCTTTCAAGGGCGGGCTTGCGCCGGGCGAGACAGGGCGGATTGAATTTATCGTCAAACTCGATCCGGTCAGCGACGAGGTGGATTTCTTCCGCCGAGCCTCTGAATGAAAGACGGCGACGGTCAGGAAAAGTACCGGGCAATCCGGTCGCGCAAGTGCTGCCATACAACCGGCGCACCCCGCTCGACCTTGACGCCGACACGGCCCTCCAGCTGGTCGCGCGTCACGGCGTAGTCCGCCCAAGTCCCGCCGTCTGTTTCAAGATTGCAGATCACCGGCTGAACCCGGTCAATCGACTTGGCAAAGATCGCGTCATCGCTTTCGGCGGCTTCGAACTCATCCCACAGAGACCTGAACGCCCTGGCCTGATCCGGCGGCAGCAACCCGAAGATCCTGTCTGCCGCCCGCTGCTCGACGGCTTCGGTCAGCGCAGGATCATGGGTTCCGTGGATCGGCGTGTCGCCTGCATCAATTTCAACCAGATCATGGATCAAAAGCATCCTGATGACCCGGGCGATATCGACGGGCCGATTGGCATGCTCGGCCAGCGTGACGGCATAGAGTGCAATATGCCAGCTATGCTCGGCTGAATTCTCGCGGCGGCTCGCATCGCATAGGGTATTCGCGCGCAGGACTGACTTTAGCCGGTCAACTTCGATCAGAAAGCTGAATTGCTGTGCCAATCTGGCGTCTTGCACTGCGTTTGGCGGCATAGATCCCCCTGCCGGGTCTGCGGAATGGCTGGCGCACAGTACCGCCGGTGCCGGTGCGTTCAACATATCTAAATTCCGAGCGATTATCGCAGGGCAGTCTTTCGTGGCGGATCGTTGGTCCGGGGCCGGGATAGCGGTTCTGTTAACGCCATTCAAAACGGCCCCGTAATGGTGTAAACGGTCGCTCAAAGGGATTTTGACATGCGCAGTGCGACAATCGAGCGGAACACGACAGAAACCAAAATCACCGTCGGGGTCTCGCTCGACGGGCAGGGGCATTACGATATCGAGACCGGTGTCGGATTTTTCGACCACATGCTCGAACAACTGGCGCGTCATTCGCTGATTGATCTGAAGGTCCGCGCCGAGGGTGATCTTCACATCGACGACCACCACACGGTAGAAGATGTCGGCATTGCACTGGGCCTTGCGCTGGTTCAGGCGCTTGGCGATTACAAGGGCATCCGCCGCTATGGTTCCTGTCTGCTGCCGATGGACGAGGCGCTGACCCGTGCGGCTCTCGATCTGTCCCGCCGGCCTTTTCTGGTGTGGAAGGTCGGGTTCGACGCGGACAAGATCGGCACATTCGATACCGAGCTGATCCGCGAATTCTTTCAGGCCTTTGCCATGAACGGCGGCATCACGCTGCATGTTGAAAAGCTGGACGGCGCGAACGCTCACCATATTGCCGAAAGTGCCTTTAAGGCGGTGGCCCGCGCTCTGCGCGACGCGATCGAGATTGATCCGCGCAAATCCGATGCTGTGCCGAGCACAAAGGGAGTTTTGGGCGCATGAGTTCAGGCGGGGCAATCGTTTATCACCGCAAGCACAAACAGGCATTTTTGCTTCAGATTTGTGCGGTCGGATTTATCGGCCTCGGGCTGTGGCTGGTGCTGCGCGATCTGGACGGGCCGGGCGGCGCGATGGCGCGTGCCGCCGGCATTATCAGCCTGCTATGCTTTGGCCTCAGTGCCATCGTGCTGGGCAGGCAGGTGATGACAAAACATCCGGTAATTGCCATCAATCACGACGGCTTTACGCTGGGCGCGCCCGGCGACAGCAAGGCGCTTTTTGTTGACTGGAAAGAAGTGCAGGGCGTCGGCGTTGCCAATATCGGTGATGAAAAAGTCCTCAGCTTTGCCTTTCGCGACCCCGAGGCGGTCAAGGCCCGCATGAATCCCGCACAGCGCGCCAAGGCCATCGAGAACGAAACCGCCGGTGTGCCGATTCTTATGATCCCGCAGAACATTCTTGATGTGTCGGTGGACGAGATCCGCACCGTCAGCACCAAGTTCTTCTTCGGAGCCGGCTAGAGCTTTTGCCCGAGCTTTCGCAAAGCGAAAGCGTCCGCAGAACCCCAATGCACCTCCCTCACAGCGGCAGGTGCATTTTTGCAAAGCAAAAATCACCGAGAGCCCGACCACCCTCACCAATCACCGTCCTCACCAAACACCCCCGCCTCCCATCCGCAAAGCGGAGGAAGGTTCAAACCTCACCCTGTCGCCGCGACCCCGACCGGCGGCCTGTCCTTCCGCGTCGCGATCCAGTGGCAATCGCGCAGGATAATATCGACCGGCTCTGTTCCACCGGCCCGATATCCCGGCGGCAGACCCGCGCGCAGGGGCGGAACCGAGGCCGGTCCGGGTTTGGCCGCCTTGCGTTTGGCGATTTCGCGTTTCATCCGCA
>CALGNW010000252.1 GCA_937958345.1 uncultured Neomegalonema sp.
GGTACAGCGATGGCCGATGCGGCAAAGCTTGACCTCAAATTCGCAGGTACACTCGAATTTGCCGACAACGGCACCTTGTTCGTCGGCGACAATTATAACGGCGCAATTTACGCCTTCGACATGACGGGCGGTGATGCGCCCGCGCAAATCGCGCCTGTGAATATTGGTGATATCGACGTCAAAATCGCAGACACTCTCGGTGTTGCAACCAGCGCACTCGCCATCAATGACATGGCCGTCCATCCCGTGACGGCAGAGATTTATCTCTCGGTGACACGGATCGGCAATTTCGAATCCGCCCCTGCATTGATCAAGGTGTCGCAGGGCGGCGAGATCGAACTGGTCGATATGGCCGCGCTCTCTTTTCAAAAGCAGAGCCTCGACCATTACCCCGATCAGGAAACAACCTTCCGGCCCCGGGGTCTGGGTAAAAGTCCACCACTGCCGCGCGATCTGGCAAAGGGTGACGTGAAGCTGAGTTCACTGGCGATCATGGATATGGAATTCCATGACGGTGAGTTGTTCGTGTCCGGCGTAGCCTATGATAACTTCCTGTCGACCCTGCGGCGGATGCCCTATCCGTTTACCGGCGAGCAGGGCGCAGCCAGCGTGGAAATCTATCACCTGTCCCATGACCAGAACGAAACCCGCGCACCAATCCGCGCCATGTCGATTCAGGAAATCGACGGCAAGACCCAGATCATCGCCGCCTATACCTGCAGCCCGATTGCTTTGATCGCCCTCGACGAGATTGTCGACGGGGCCAAGATCACGGGCCGCGCCATTTCGGATTATGGCAACGGCCAGCCCATCGACATGCTGTCCTACACCGTGAACGGCGAACCAGCCCTTTTCCTGACCAGCAACAGCCGGTCGCCGCAGGTGATCCCCGTGGCCAGCATGAATGATGCGAAGGTCTATACGGCGGCGGACCTGCCACGCGGAGGGCAGGGCGACCTGTCGCCAACCATGCCCATCGGTCCGGTTGGCAAGGCGGTCATGTTCGACGGCATGTCGCTGCAAATCGATGTGCTGAGCGAAAGTCTGTTCGTGTCGCTGACCCGCGACATGTTCACGGGCAGCCTGAACATGGATTCCAATTACAGCGGTTTCCCGAACCGGTTGCACAACCTTGTGGCCGAATATGACTTCCCGCAATATCAACCACCGAAGTCGGAGTAGCCTGCGATGATCGCCATGGGACAGCTCTATCGCTTGGTCGTGCTGACCCTTGGCGTGTTCATCGGACAAATCTGGTCGCCGATCCTCGCGGTGGCCGGCGACCTAACTTTACCGGAGCGGCCCGATGCCCCGGTCGTCTTGGCGCTCGATGCCGTGCACGGGAGTGCAAAGCCATCGGCAGTGCTGCAGATATTTACGGGCGCGCCCGCGGCGTGCTGTGACGGGAAAATCCCGATGGCCGGACGGTATCGCGTGGAAGGTCGCATGGTCACCTTCGATCCAGCCTTCGACCTGATCGAAGGCCAGCCGTATACGGTGCGATCGCAGAAAACTGATAACGCTGCGCCGCGCCTGACCGCCCTAGAAATCCGGCCCACGCGCGCCATCGAAGCGCCGCGCGTTGTGTCAATCCATCCCGGCGGCTCGATCCTGCCTGCAAATACCCTGCGATTTTATATCCACTTCTCGACACCGATGAAGCCACATGTCTCGACCGGTTTCATAAAGCTGTTGCGTGCTGACGGCACGCGCGATGATGCAGCCTTTATGTCCTTCAAGCAGGAACTCTGGAGCGAGGACCGCAAACGGCTCACATTGCTCATGGATCCCGGTCGGATCAAACGCGGCGTAGCTCAGAATGTGCGCCTCGGCTCCGCCCTGCGCGAAGGCGAGCAGTATTCTCTTGTTGTTGAGGCAGGCTGGCCGAACGCCAATGGCGCTGCAGAAATTCCCCGGTTCGAAAAGCGGTTCACGGTCGGGCCGGCATTACGCCATCTTCCCTCGCCGGATTTGTGGAACGTCACACCGCCGAGGACGGGAACCCGCGACCCGTTGATCCTCACTTTCGACCGTCCCTTTGACCACGCCCTTTTGGAGCGGACATTCGCCGTGCAAGATAATGTAGGGGCGCCAATACCCGGCACGCTTTCACTTCATGGAGACGATACGGTTTGGCGCTTTGAACCACAACTCATATGGACGGACGGTGACGTACAGATCAGGGTTGATACCACGCTGGAGGATGTGGCCGGAAACAATTTTCGGGACCTGCTGGATCATTCCGCTGGCACGGTCATGGCCGATGTCGATAACATCGTGATCTCGGTCCGCCTTCGCCCCAAACCATAGTGCACCGCATATCGAAGAAGGTCGGTTTATTCGACTGACGTAAACAGAAGGATTGCTATCAATGTTGGCTCTACAGAAATTTCTCTCGGGTTTGAGTGCCCCTGTATATGCGGTATTCCGCATTATCTGCGGGCTATTGTTCATGGCCCACGGCACGCAAAAACTGCTCGGCTTTCCGTCGGAATTCGCCTACGGGCTGAACCCGATGTCAACGGCGGCAGGCGTCATCGAGTTGGTCGGCGGTCTGCTGATCGCCATTGGTTTGTTCACGCAGTTGGTCGCCTTTATCAGCAGCGGCATGTGTGCCGTCGGCTATTGGATCGCGCATGGTCTGAAGGGTTTTTATCCCATCGATAACGGCGGCGAAGTGATCGCGCTGTACTGCTTTATCTTTCTGGTCATCGCCACCCACGGACCGGGAATCCTGAGCGTGGATCAGGCGCGTTCTAGCGGTTCGACAGAATAAAAAACGGCTTCCCGGCGAAACTCATAGGAGAACGGCATCCATGTCAGACCAGCAAGTACCCCTCATCGCGGCAAAATCCCCTGCAATGGCCGATCTGGAGGCGGGGAAGGAATACTTCTGGTGTGCCTGTGGCCGGTCGAA
>CALGNW010000253.1 GCA_937958345.1 uncultured Neomegalonema sp.
CTGGCAACCGTTGTGGGTTTCTTCAAGGGCTGGTGGGCGACAATCGAATACACCAAGCAACCCGGTGTGTCCGAGGACCCGTCCGAAGTCGTGATCGACGAGGTGATCGGCCAGTGGATCGCCCTGCTCCCGCTTTCCTACGGCCTATGGCACGCCGATGTGGCGGGGCATATTTTCCCGTGGCCGGGTCTGGTGGCCGCTTTTCTCTTTTTTCGTCTTTTTGATATATCAAAGCCGGGTCCGGTCGGATGGGCAGACCGTCGGGGCGACCCGTTGGGTGTCATGCTCGATGATGTGATCGCGGGCATATTCGCGGCAATCGTCGTTATGATCGGTGCCGCCATTGCGCACGGAGTCTTCGGATTATGAGAACAACTGACATTCACCGGCAACTTGCCGAACAGGTTTTAGAGACGGCAAAATCGCGCGAGGTGATGATCGCCGCCGCCGAGTCCTGCACCGGCGGCATGCTGATGTCGACGCTGACCGACGTTCCGGGATCGTCCGCCGTCATTGATCGCGGCTTTGTCACCTATTCGAACGAGGCAAAGGTCGAAATGCTCGGCGTGGCCAAACGTCTGATCGACGAACACGGCGCTGTCAGCGAGCGGGTCGCCCTTGCGATGGCCGAGGGTGCGCTGCGCGAAAGCCGCGCCGACCTCGCCGTTTCGATCACCGGCGTTGCCGGACCCGGCTCGACCGGCGTCAAGCCCGAGGGCCGCGTCTGCTTTGGTCTTGCCGAAAAGGACGAACAGGCCCGCACCGTGACGGTCGAATTCGGCCCGATGGGGCGCGACAAGGTTCGCGCCGCTGCGGTTCACTATGCCCTGACGATGATGCAGGACGCCCTTTCGTAACGCTCGAAAGAACGCCCTGCCTGTGGCTCTAGCCCCTGTTATCAGGATGGCCGGGGCACCAGTCCGGCATGGTGTACTCGCGGTCCATTCCCTGAATAATCTCCTGCCCCATAAAGCAATCGGGCACAGCGGTAGAGATGATCGGCACATAGGTAATCAGGATCAGGAACACGAACAGCACGCCGACAAACGGCAGGGCTGCTTTCACGACGCCCATAACCGACATTCGCGCAACTCCGGCGGTCACGAACAGGTTCAGCCCGACGGGCGGCGTTATCATCCCGATTTCCATGTTCACGACCATAATGATGCCGAGGTGAATCGGATCAATCCCCAGCTTCATTGCAATCGGAAACACCAGCGGCGCAACGATAATCAGCAGGCCCGAAGGCTCCATAAACTGGCCGCCGATCAGCAAAAGGACGTTGACGATCACAAGGAACATGATCGGCCCGTAACCGGCCTCCAACATTATCGAGGCAATGTGCTGCGGGATTTGCTCTTCGGTCAGAACGTGCTTCAGGATCAGCGCATTTGCGATAATGAACATCAGCGTCGTGGTCAGCTTGGCGGCCTCGAACAGCACCTTTTTGGTGTCGGGATGCACCCAAACCGTAAACAAGGCCCAGGGCCGTCTGAACAGCGAATAATTCCGCGTCTCGTCACCGGCAACCGCCAGTGGTCCCATATCGCGGTACACAAAGTTGGCGATAAAAAACGCATAGACGGCGGCCACGGCTGCGGCCTCGGTCGGCGTAAAGATCCCGCCGTAAATCCCGCCCAGAATAATCACGATCAGGAACAGGCCCCAACCCGCATCCCCCATCGACCGGAACCAGCGCCCCCAACTCGCCTTCGGCTCGCGCGGCATGTCCTTGATCGTCGCGGCGACATAAATCGCGATCATCAGCAGCAGACCGGCCAGCAAACCGGGAATAACCCCTGCAAGGAACATCCGCCCCACCGACACATCGGTCGCGGCGGCATAGACCACCATCACAATCGACGGCGGGATCAGAATACCCAGCGTCCCCGCGTTACAGATCACACCGGCGGCGAATTCCTTGGAATACCCGACCTGACGCATCCCCGCGATGACGATCGACCCGACCGCAACCACTGTCGCGGGCGAAGACCCGGACAGCGCCGCGAACAGCATACAGGCGAACACACTCGCAATCGCCAGCCCGCCGCGAAAGTGACCGACCGAGGCAATGGCGAACTGGATAATCCGTTTGGCCACCCCGCCCGTCGACATGAACGCACTGGCGAGAATAAAGAACGGAATCGCCAGCAGCGTCGCGTGCCCGTCAAACGCGGAAAACAAAGTCTGCGCGATACTCGCCAGCGACCCTTCCGAGTAGATCAGCAGAAAAATCACCGAGGACAGGCCCAGCGACACCGCAATCGGAACCCCGATCAGCAGCAGCGTAATGACCATCCCGAACAGCAGAGCAATTTCCATCAGACTTTCTCCCCTGCTGCGCGTGCGGCGGCCTCGTCCATATCGTCTTCGGCCTCGTGGCTTGCGACCAGCAGCGTTTGCTCGTCGCGGATCACCCGCCGCGTTGCCTGAAAGAACCGGAAGAGCAGCAACAGCATCGAGAACGGCAAAATCGCATAGGGAATAAAGCGCGGAATATAGTTGTAGCTTTCGCCCTCGTTAAAGACCGGCTCGATAAAGCGCAGCCAGTCAACCATCGGCACCGAGTCCACCTCGTACCAGGCCTGATCCCGCCAGCGGCTTTCGATCTCGCCCAGCCCCAGCGGCCCCGCGATCCAGTCATTGTAAAGGTTCGGGATCGGCGGCACGTTCGCAAACGGCCCCCAATAGTTCCAGCACCCGACGAAGATCAGCCCCGTAAAGACGATGCACGCAAAAGCCGAGATCATCGTCAGCGCCTTGCGCGCGCCCGGCCCGACCAGATTTGCAACGACATCGACACCCAGATGCGCATTGATTTTCACACAGTAACTCGCACCCAGCAGGACCATCCAGGCAAACAGGTAAACCGTCGCCTCCAGCGCCCAGAGGATATTCGAGTTAAAGACATACCGCGCAATCACATTGGCAAAGGTAATCAGCGTCATCGCGCCCATTAAAATCGCGAGCAGTGTCTCTTCGAGGTGGTCGGTAAAACCGCGTCGTCGGGCGGTGTCCATGGCAAATCTCCTTGCCGGAAAACTGGGCCGGTTGGCGGCGTCTGGCGCCTGCCGGTTTCCAAAAAAAATCGCCGCCCGAGTCTCCTCCGGCGGCGATCATTTCTCTCAAGCCGAGGCTTGCAATCGCGCCCGGTTTACTTCAGCTGCGCGGCCAGTTCGTCGATACGCGCATTCAGGGCTTTGATCTCGTCCATGATCTCCGCTTTCGACATAGCGGGTGCTGCCATCGCAACCGATGCGTTGGCTTCCTGCGCGGCTGCGACCAGATCGGCGGGCACATCACCCTCGAACTTTTTCCAGACCGGCTTCAGCGCGGCGACCCACTCGGCACGCTGATCGGCGTTCAGGCTGCGGACCGTGCCGCCTGCCTTGATGACCAGCTGCTTGTTTTCCTCGTTCACGGCGGTCGATGCCGCGTTACGGGATTGGGTGACTTCACCGATAATCATGCCGAGTTGATCACGCTGATCGTCGGGCAGACCTTCCCAGAAATCGGTCGAGGTGACCAGTAGATAGTCGATGATACCGTGGTTGGTTTCGGTAACGCCGTCCTGCACTTCGAAGAACTTTTTGCCATAGATGTTCGACCAGGTGTTTTCCTGACCATCAACAACTTTGGTCTGCAGCGCGCCGTACACTTCTTTAAACGCCATTTTCTGCGGGTTTGCGCCAAGCGCCTCGAACTGGGCGATCAGAACGTCCGAAGGCTGCGTGCGGAACTTAAGTCCCTCGGCATCGGAAGGCTTGATCAGCGGGCGGCTTGCCGACATCTGCTTCATGCCGTTGTGCCAGTATGCCAGACCCTGCAGGCCACGGCGCTGCATCGAATTCAGCATCTTTTTACCGGCTGGACCCGACTGAAACGCATCAACGGCGTTGATGTCGGTAAACATGAACGGCAGATCGAAAATGCGGAACTGTTTGGTGAATTTCTCAAACTTCGACAGCGATGGCGCTGCAAGCTGCACATCACCCGACAGCATCGCCTCAAGAACTTTGTTATCGTCATAAAGCGACGAGTTCGGGAACACTTCCATACACATGGAACCGTTCATTTCCTCGTTTACACGCTTGGCCAACAGCGTCGCGGCAATACCCTTCGGGTGTTTGTCGGTGTTGGTGACGTGTGCGAATTTCACAACCGTTTCACCGGCATCACACTCGGCATAGGCAGCGCCGGTTGTCAGGGTCAGCGCGGCGGCAGCCGCGAAAAGTCCACGAATTTTCATAAGATCGTTCTCCCAAAAATAGTAAGTTGTTTTATTCTTGCCCCAGCCTTTTCACCGAAACAACCGCGCTTCAAGGGTTTTATGGGCGCCCCTGCTGCCTCTGCAGCAAAAAACCGCGTCCCGTGTTTCACGTTTCACCCAACGCCGCATCCCGCGTTGGTTAAAATCGGTACACCGCCGCGACAGTGCGGGTTCCGAACTTATTCCGCCTCGGTTCCGATGAAATCTTCGCGCCGCAGGCCATGGCGCTGCATCTTTTCGTAAAGCGTCTTGCGCGACAGACCCAGCACCTCGTATGTCGCCTTCAGGTTGCCCTTCTGGCTCACCAGTGCCGACGCAATCACACTCGCCTCGTACCGTTCGACCTGTTTCGCCAGCGATGCGGGCGGCATCGCATCCGATCCGTCCTCGCGTAAACCCAGGCCCAGAACATACCGGTCCGCCGCATTGCGCAATTCCCGTACATTTCCCGGCCACGTCTGTGCCGATAATGCCGACAGGTCTTCCAGCGACACCTGCGGGGCATCCCGCCGGTATCGTTTGGCGGCCAGCGCAACCAGATTTGTAAACAGACGCGGAATATCCTCGGTCCGCTCGCGCAGGGGAGGAATGGATAATGTTACAACCGCCAGCCGGTAATACAGCTCGTTGCGAAACGTCCCTGCAGCGACCATCGCATCGAGGTCACGGTTGGACGACGCGATAAACCGCACATTCAGCGCCACGCTTTCATTCGACCCGATCCGCTGAATTGCCCGGTCCTCGATCACCCGCATCAGCTTGCTTTGCAACGAAACCGACACCGCGCCGATTTCATCCAGAAACAGCGTCCCGCCGCGCGCATGCTCAAATTTGCCAAAGCGCGCCCGCTGCGCCCCGGCAAACGCGCCCGCCTCGTGCCCGAACAGTTCGGATTCGATCGTCGCCTCGGGCAGCGCCGCCAAAGTCACGGCGACAAAGGGTTTGTCCGCGCGATCCGATGCCTCGTGAATTGCCCGCGCTGCCAATTCCTTACCCGTGCCCGTTTCGCCAAGGATCAGCACATCAACGTCGGACCCCGCCACAGCCGAGATTTTCTTGCGCAGGTCAATCATCGGTGCGGCCCGCCCGACGATGATCTCTTCCACCGGATCAAGCTGTTCGAGTTCCGCGCGCATCGACCGGTTTTCCAGCGTCAGACGGCGCAGAGCCGACGCCCGCACCACGGCCTCGACCAGCCGCGAGGGCGAGAACGGCTTTTCCAGAAAGTCATACGCGCCCTGCCGCATTGCCTCGACCGCCAGCGGCACGTCGCCGTGGCCTGTCATCAGGATCACCGGCAATTCAGGGTCAATTTCCCGCGTCGCGGCCAGTAGTTCCATGCCGTCAAATTTGGGAATACGAATATCCGAGACGACCACACCGGCGAACCCGCGCCCGATCATATCCAGCGCCCGTTCGGCCCGCGCGAACGCCGTGACGTCAAATCCCTGCAATTCCAGCGATTGCCCGACGGCCAGACGTACCTCCTCCTCGTCGTCAATAAGAATGACGGCTCCGGCACTCATTCTGCGGCCTCCAGCGTTGCCTCGGGACGGTTCAGCGAGACAATCAGGCGCGCCCCGCCGCCGCTGATATTCTCGGCGGAAATCATCCCGCCGAAATCACGGATGATATTAAAACTGATCGACAGACCAAGCCCCAGCCCCTTGCCCGGTTCCTTGCGGGTAAAGAACGGATCAAACAGGCGCTCGACATCATCCTCCGCAAATCCGGTCCCGTTATCCTCGACCACCACCGCCGCTTTGCCCTCAACCTCGCGTACCGTCACCGTAATGCGCGGCGGCGAGGCGGCGGCGGTCGCGTCAATCGCGTTTCCGATCAAATTCATAAAGACATGCTGCAACCGGACCTGCCCGCCGGTCACGATCACATCATCAACACCGCGCACATCGACAACAGCACCCGAGGCCTCGATCCGCCCGCGCAGCAACGCGATGGCCTCGTCCAACGCCGCCTTAACCGAAACCGGTCCGGTGGTATCCTTCGGCTTCCGGGCGAACGCCGTCAGATGTTTCGACAGCGACGCCATCCGCTCGGTCAACTTGGCAATCCGCCCCAGATTCGACTCCGCCTTGTCGATCTGGCCGCGCTCAAGAAACGCACCGGCATTTTCCGCATAGGTTCGGATCGCCGCCAGCGGCTGATTATATTCATGGCTCAGCGCCGTCGACATCTGCCCTAGCGCCGCCAGCTTTCCGGCCTGCACCAGTTCGGCTTGGGTCTGGCGCAGCGTCGCCTCCGCCTGCGTCCGTTCCGCGACTTCCTCGGCCAGACGTGCGTTGATTGTTGTCAGATCAGCGGTCCTCTCTTCAACCCGCCGCTCCAGCGCCCGTTGAATTTGCTCGCGCTTGGCCAGTCGCGACAGATAAAACTGACGCCGTTGCCAGAACACAAACGCAATCAGCAACCCCGCCAACAGGCCCAGACCCAGCAACATCGTATAGACCAGTGCCTGCCGTCGCGCGCCGCGCGTTTCGACCAACAGATGCACCGTCCACCCCTCAACGGTCATACCCTGCGACAGATGCAAAAACTCCTTCACCGCCGCGTTTGATCTGTCCGGTTCGGCATAGACGAGCCGCAGTCGTTCACCCGCTCCGTCGTCCAATCCCTGAATTTCCACATCCGGTAACGGCGCACCGGCAAACTGCCGCCGCTTCCCGATCCGGCGGCGCACCTCGTTATCCAGCCCGCCCAGCGTCTTCAACCGCCAGCGCGGATGCCCCGACAACAGGATCACACCGTCCTGATCGCTGACAAAAACCTGATGAGGGCTGGCCCGCAAATCCTGTTCGATCAGCCCGACCTGAATTTTGACAACCACCACCCCGATCGGCGGCCCGCCATCCTGCACCGGATAGGCAAAGAAATATCCGCGCACGCCGGTTGTCGTCCCCATCGCAAAATAACGGCCCAGTCGCCCCTGCATCGCATCCTGAAAATAGGGCCGGAACGCATAATCATTTCCGACAAACGTCTTCGCCGCATTCCAGTTGGACGCCGCAATCGTCATCCCGCTGCGATCCAGCAGATAGGTGTCCGACGCTCCTGACGCCGCCGTCCACCGCTCCAGTTGCAGATTGATGTCGTCTACGCGCTGCTGGTCCTGCGGATTTTTCAACAGCCCGATAATCTCGCTATAATGCGCATAGGTCGGTGCGAGGGGCCGGTAACGCCCCAGCCAACCGCGCACGTTTTCGGTATGCAGCGCGACGGTCGCCCGCTCGCGTTCGAACAGTCCATCCAGCGCCTGACTGACAAAAACACGGTGGGCAAACAGCATCATCACGCCCAGCATCACCAGCAAGGCCGCACTCAACACAGTTCTTTTAAGGTTCTTACTCAGCAACCGCTTCCCCACCGATTTCCGCGGTATCTTTACCCGTATTGCCGCGCCATACCAGCCGCACACAATCCCGTACAGGCACAGGTTAACGCCAGCGGGCCGAAAACCGCCGCCCGCCTTGCGTCACGGCACGGCGTCGGATAAACCACGCGCACGCGGAACGGGTTGGTTCGCGGGATTTTCTGGAGCGGCTCCAATGCCCATTCTGGTTATGAAGTTCGGCGGCACGTCAGTCGCCGATCCCGAACGTATTTTGAACGCCGCGCGCAAGGTAAAGCGCGAGGTTGATGCCGGCTGGCAGGTGGCGGTTGTCGTTTCGGCAATGTCAGGCGAGACAAATCGCCTTGTCGGACTGGTCCGCGATATCTCGCCGCTTTACGACGCGCGGGAATACGACGCTGTTGTGGCCTCGGGCGAGCAGGTCACATCGGGACTGATGGCGCTGACGCTGCAATCAATCGGCGTTCCGGCCCGGTCATGGCAGGGTTGGCAGATCGCGATGCGTACCGACGAAACCCACGGGTCGGCGCGCATCGACGCGATTGATACCGAGGCGATGCTGGCCAGGTTCGACGACGGGCTGCACGCGGTCTGCGCCGGATTTCAGGGCGTGACGCCCGAGGGCCGGATCGCCACTCTTGGCCGGGGCGGTTCTGATACCAGCGCGGTCGCGCTTGCGGCGGCGCTCAAGGCGGACCGCTGCGATATCTATACGGACGTTGACGGCGTTTACACCACCGACCCCCGTGTCGTCCCCGAGGCGCGAAAGATCGAAAAGATCGCGTTCGAGGAAATGCTGGAACTTGCTTCGCAGGGCGCAAAAGTCCTGCAAACCCGCTCTGTTGAGCTGGCGATGCGCTATAACGTCCCCCTGCAAGTCCGCTCCAGCTTTTCGGACGAGCCGGGAACCTTTGTCTGCGATGAGGATGAGATCATGGAAAGCGATGTCGTAACGGGCGTGGCGTTTTCGCGCGACGAGGCTAAAATCACACTGCAGGACGTCGATGACCGTCCGGGCATAGCAGCGGCCATTTTCGGCCCGCTCGCGGATGCGGCAGTCAATGTCGATATGATCGTCCAGAACATTTCGGACGAAAACCGAACCGACATGACCTTCACGGTACACCTCGACCAGTTCGACCGCGCCGTCGCCACCATCGAGGCGGCCCGCGACGACATCGGCTTCAAAGGGCTGGTCGCTGACAAGGACGTCGCCAAAGTCTCGGTCGTCGGGATCGGCATGCGCTCGCATACCGGCGTCGCGCAGCGGATGTTCGCGGCGCTCGCGGCTGATGGCGTAAACATTCAGGTTATCACGACCTCCGAAATCAAGGTCAGCGTCCTGATCCAGCGCCGGTATATGGAGCTGGCGGTTCGGTCGCTCCACACGGCCTTCGGCTTGGAAACCGCGTGACCGATGAACCCACCTCCGGGTGGGGCGCTTCGCCGGGAAAGGCAAAACCGGGCGGGGCCGCCGCGCCGCGTCTGTTGCTCAGACGCCTCCGCGAAGCACTGGCTGCACCCGGCGACGGTCAGCAGCGGCTGGATCAGATTGTTCGCCTGATCGCAACCAGCATGGTGGCCGAGGTTTGTTCCGTCTATCTGATGCGTGGACGCGAGATGCTCGAGCTTTGCGCGACCAAGGGCTTGAAGCGCGAGGCCGTCCACAACGCACGCCTGCGGATTGGCGAGGGCCTGGTCGGCGTTATCGCCCGGGACTGCGAGACCGTGAATACCTCGAATGCGCGCGAGCACCCGGAATTCCGCTATCTGCCGGAAACCGGCGAGGAGATATACAGTTCGTTCCTTGGCGTCCCGATCCAGCGCTTGGGCAAGACCCTCGGCGTGCTGGTCGTCCAGAACGAGCGCCCCGTCCCCTATAACGAGGATGACGAAGAGGCCCTGCGCGTCGTGGCCATGGTAATCGCG
>CALGNW010000254.1 GCA_937958345.1 uncultured Neomegalonema sp.
CTACTGCCCCGCCGATAAGAAAATTTACATCGACCCGGCCTTCTACGAAATCATGGACAAAAAGCTCGGCGCTAAGGGTGACTTCGCGCAGGCTTATGTTGTCGCACACGAGGTTGCGCACCACGTCCAGAACGTCACGGGTCGCATCCCGCAGGTCGACGCCTACCGCCGCCGCGTCGGCAGAGGCAGCAGGCAGGCGAACGAGGCAACGGTCCGCCTTGAATTGCAAGCCGATTGTTATTCGGGCGTCTGGACAAACAAAGTGCGCGGCGTGCTTGAAGAGGGCGACGTGAAAGAGGCACTGAATGCCGCCTTCCAGATCGGTGACGACACGCTACAGGGACGCAACGGCGGCCACGTCGATCCGGCCAGCTTTACCCACGGCACATCGGAACAGCGTGTAAACTGGTTCTTCAAGGGCCTGAAATCAGGCGACATCGGCGTCTGCGACACGTTCAGTCAGGCCTACACGGCGCTTTGATCAAATGGGAGTGGCAGCCAAGCCTGCCATTCTCAACACCGGCGGAAAACCACGACCGTCGACCGGTCCCCCGCGCGGTCATGCGCCGCGTCATAGATCGGATGATCCTCCAGCACGGGCGCGGTGATCCTGCCCGCCCGATGCAGTTCCGCCAGTTTGCGTCCGAACCCGTGCGCGGCGAAATGCTCGGCATTGACCCCGAGGCAAAACAGAGCCGCTTCCGCACTGACACGGATCAGCTCGTCCAGCGCCTCCGGCCCGACATGACCATGGGTAAAGGTTCCCGCGCTGATGACACCGCGATAGGCGCTGTCCTCCAACGGTAGCCGCGCCAGCAAATCCCCTTCGATCAGGCGCGTATAAACGCCCTTTCCCGCCGCAACCGCCAGCATCTCGGGCGACAGATCCAGCCCGTCGATCCTCGTTCCGGGCATCTGCATCCCGACCGCACCGGACCCGCACCCGACATCCAGAACAGGCCCCGCGCCGCCGTGACGCCGGAAAACACCGGCGACAATTCCGGGCAGGACATAGGCCATGCGTTCGATGAAATCGGCGTCGTACGTGCTGGCCCAACCGCGGTACAGCGCCCGCACCTCGTCGGCCCCTTCCAGCGCGTAGGCCGTTCCCAGCTTGGGGGTTTCATCCGCGCTCATCGCCGCGCCTCGCGGTGCAATGCGTCAACGATGGTACAGACAGGCCGGCCCGTTGCCGCCGTCACCGCCGCGCGGTACGGCCCCAAATTCGTGCATTCAAAGATGATCGTGCGGACCTGAGGGTGATCGTTGATCAGCGCGCAGGCGGCCCCGACGACTTCGGCCTCCGCCGCCGCGGTGTCCAGTTCCGGCAGGTCCTCGAAAATCGTCGTCACCAACGCGCAATCGGGGGACAGCCCCGCAACGGGCACAGCCCCGTCAACCCCCGCCGCCCTCAAATGCCGGTCGGACAGCGCCGCCGCATCAATCGTGACAATCCCCGGCGCATCCGCTGTTGCCGCCAGCGACAGCGAGGACGCAACGACCGGCACGCCCAGCGCGGCCTCCAGCTCCGCCTGAAACAACGACAGAAATCCGCAACTTGTCCCGATGACCGCCGCGCCATCGGCGACCAACGCCCGCCCCGCCGCGATAAACGGTGCCAGCAACGCATCCGCATCGCCGCGCACCGCCTGCTCTGCCGACGCGCCCGCCACACGGCGATACAGCACAGGGCAATCAAAGCTTTGCGCATTGCCGATATCCCCGCGCAGCCTCGGGAACCGCGTGTCCAGCATGATAATTCCGATGGTGGCCGTGTTCATGGGCTTGCGCCTTGCCAGATAATCGCGTCAATCATTCCCCTATCAATTCGGAAACACAAGCGGCCAAGTATGACCACTCCCTTAAAAGTCGCCGTGATCGGCGCAGGCATCGTCGGCACCTCAACCGCGCTCTGGCTGAAACGAGACGGCCATGACGTGACGGTGTTCGACAGGGTCGAGCCGGGTGACCCGAACCAGACCAGCTATGGCAATGCGGGTTTGCTGGCGCGCTCGTCAGTTATTCCGGTTCCGACGCCGGGGTTGGTCAAGGCGGTTCCGAAAATGCTGTTCGGCGCGGATGGTCCGCTCTTTATGAAATGGCGCTATCTGCCCAAACTCCTGCCGTGGCTGGTTCCTTTCCTCAGGGGCGCGAACGAGGCGGACGTGCGCCGCACGGCATCCGCATTATCGGAAATTCTGGGCGATGCGGTTGATCAGCACGCCGCCATCGCACAAGGCACGGACGCGGCCCGATACATCACAAAGGGCAGCTATACTTTCCTTTACAAGGACCGCGCGTATTTCGAGAAAGAGGCCCTCTCCTTCTCGATCCGCGCCGAGCACGGCTTTACGTGGGACGAGATGGACCGCGATGCGCTGCTAGAGGTCGATCCCAATCTCGGCCCGTCCTATACATTCGGTGCGGCGGTGCATGACCACGGCTGGATCACCAATCCCGGTGCGTATACGGCGGCACTGTTCGACGCCTATCGCGCCCTCGGCGGCGCGTTCGAGAAAACCGAGGTTGACGACATCGGCGGCGGCGAGGGGTCAACCCGCGTCACCGCAGGAGGCCAAACGCACAGTTTCGACCGCCTTGTCCTCGCTTCGGGCGCGTGGTCGCGCAAACTGGCCGAGCGCCTCGGCCATCGCGTCGCGCTGGAAACCGAGCGCGGCTATCACATCATGCTCAGGAACCCCTCGGTGCGCCCGCCCTGCCCCTACATGATCGGGGATGCCAAATTCGGCCTGACCCCGATGGCCGAGGGCGTGCGCGCGGCGGGCCTGGTCGAGTTCGGCGGGCTGACCGCTGCCGCATCAACCAAACCGCTCGATCTCTTCCGCCGCACCCTGCGCCGTGTTTACCCCGGTATTGAATGGGAGGGCGAGGACACGTGGATGGGCCACCGGCCATCCACCACCGACTCTCTGCCGCTCATCGGTGAAAGCACGCGCGCCAAGGGGATATTCTTCGCATTCGGGGCGCAGCATATCGGCCTCACCTCGGGTCCGAAAACCGGACGGCTGGTCGCGGATATGATTGGCGGGCGGCGGCCCAATATTGATCTTGCACCTTTCGCGACAGATCGCTTTGACCGCCTCTCCGATGCCTGAACCGGCGCTAAAAAGCTGACTTCGAAAGCAAAATCCGGCCTAAATCAGTTAAATTCGCGTTTTAGCGGTGGACTCAGCGGAATATTCCTTTTCACTACAACCTGACATTACCGACCTTAGGAGATTCACGATGAAATCGCAGATTGGCTTCGCGGCTGTTATCGCGCTCACGGTTACGGCCTCCGGCGCATTCGCCGAGGAATGGGATATGCCAATGGCCTATTCCGACAGCAACTTCCACACGCAAAACGGCAAGGCTTTCGCTGCTTGCGTCGGCACGGCGACGGGCGGCGACATCGACATTACCGTTCACGGCGGCGGCTCGCTCTATAAGGGCGGCGAAATCAAGCGCGCGATTCAAACCGGACAGGTTCCGATCGGCGAACGCCTGCTTTCTTCGCACCAGAACGAAAAGCCGATTTTCGGTATCGACAGCGTCCCGTTCCTTGCGACCTCGTTCGAGGCGTCGGAAAAGCTGTCCGAAACGGTGCGCCCGACGCTGATCAAGACACTCGAAGAAGAGGGTCTGCATTACCTCTACTCCGTGCCATGGCCGCCGCAGGGCTTTTACTTCAACAAAGAGGTAGACTCGGTCGCGGATATGGAGGGCGTGAAATTCCGCTCGTATAACTCGGCAACGGCGCGTCTTGCAGAACTGACCGGCATGATCCCGACGCAGATCGAGGCGGCGGAAATCTCGCAGGCTTTCGCAACCGGCGTGGTCGAGGCGATGATTTCCTCCGGCGCGACAGGCTATGACCGGAAACTCTGGGAGCATGTCTCGAACTTCTACGC
>CALGNW010000255.1 GCA_937958345.1 uncultured Neomegalonema sp.
GGAAAGACCATCCAGCCGAGGATGACCCCGTAGACCGCCGCAGCGAGCACAACGAGATACCGGGGGCCGGTAAACGTATCGACCAGATAGCCGGAATACTCCCAGAGGCCTGTCATCGTGACAATCACAATCGCAAGGCCCGCAAAGACATAGGTCCAGATTGCGCGGTCCGAAAAAAGGCGGCGGCGGTCAAAGATGCTGAGGCCGGGTTCCAGGGACGAGTCGAGTTTGGTCATTATGCTGCTCCTTCGGAAAGGGCGATAGAGACCGACGCATTTGCGGCCTCAGTGTGGTCATCAAGCAAGGCCGTCACGCCGCCCGCGGGTTCGGACGCGAACCGTCCGGTTTGCGATCCCGGTCTGGGATAGTCGCCCTTGCGAAACCCTTCGATCAGCGTCTCGAAACTCGCTGTCGTCAGATCTTCGTAATAGTCCGAGTGAAAGCCGCCTTTGACCCATGAGTCGATCTGCGCCATCGGCGCATTCGCACAGGCTCCGAGGCACTCGACCTCTTCCCATGACAGCTTGCCATCTGCCGAAACGGTGTGCATCGGGCCGATCAGCTTTTCGCAAAGCGCGGTCAGGTCTTCAGCGCCGCAAACCATACATGTTGTTGTGCCGCACACTTGGATATGCGCGTTTTCGCCGGTCGGGGCGAGTTGGAACATGAAATAGAAGGTGGCTACCTCGAGCGCGCGGATGCGCGGCATGTCGAGCATATCCGCAACGCCCTCGATCGCCGTGCGCGTCAGCCAGCCCTCCTGCGCCTGCGCACGCCACAGCAGAGGGATGATCGCGGATGCCTGACGACCCTCGGGAAACTTGGCAATCTGACCCTTGGCCCATTCCGCGTTCTCCGCGTTAAAGGCAAAGCTGGCCGGCTGGACAGCTTCCGGCGCTAGGCGTCGTGTACTCATGGTAATTCGATCCTTTGAAAGGCCTTGCGCGCTATTTCCCGCAAACCGCCCCGGTCGTCAACCGCGCGCGTCCGCGCGCCTCATCATCAATCAATGCACCGGTTTGCGTCATATCCGCCATGATCTCGCCGACGGATTTACGGGTTTCTTCCGATGCACTGGTCAGCGCCGATTTCAACTGGTCGTAGGTCAGCGAACAATCATTGCGTTCGAACAGGCCCAGCACCTTGGACTGAGCCTCCATGTAGCCGCCCACCCGCGCGCTGAGGCGAATGGTTTTGCAACTGCCGATTTCGGCATAGGCGCGCTTGTCAGTGACCTCACAAACATATTTGTCACCGAGACGGTCCGCGATAATTGCAGTGCCGCCCTTCGCGTCAAAGCTGAGGATTTCGACATCCGAAGCGGATTTCGATGTACCAAGCTCTTGTGCGGATGCCGAAGCGACGCCGCATGACAGCGCAATCAGGGACAGTAGGATGCGTTTCATCGTGTTTCTCCCGGAGAGCAGCCGCTGGGTCAATCAGCGGTCGATTTCACCAAATACAATGTCAAGCGAGCCCAGAATTGCACTCACATCCGCCAGCATATGACCACGGCACATGAAGTCCATCGCTGCGAGATGCGGAAAGCCCGGAGCGCGGATTTTCAGTTTGTAGGGTTTGTTCGACCCGTCACTGACCATATAGACGCCGAATTCACCCTTTGGCGCCTCGACACAGGCATAGGTCTCGCCCTCGGGAACTTTGAAGCCCTCGGTATAGAGCTTGAAGTGATGGATCAGCGCCTCCATCGACCCTTTCATCTCGCCGCGTTTCGGCGGCGCGACCTTACCGTCGAGGCTCATCACCGGATCACCGGTTGAGGTATCGAGTTTTTCAAGACACTGGCGCATGATCTTGGTCGACTCGCGCATTTCCAGCATGCGGATCAGATAACGGTCATAGCAATCACCGTTCTTGCCGACCGGAATCTGGAAGTCGTAATCGCTATAATTTTCGTAAGGCTGATTGCGGCGCAAGTCCCATGCACCGCCGGACCCGCGCACCATCACACCCGAGAAACCAAGTCTTTCGCATTCGTCCAGTGTCACCACACCAATATCGACGTTGCGCTGTTTGAAGATGCGGTTTTCGGTCAGCAGGGTTTCGAGGTCATCGACAATCTGCGGGAATTCCTCGGTCCACTGCCAGATATCATCCAGCAGAGCCTTCGGAAGATCCTGATGAACACCGCCGGGGCGGAAATACGCGGCGTGAAGACGCGCGCCACAGGCCCGCTCGTAAAAGATCATCAGCTTTTCGCGCTCTTCAAAGCCCCAAAGCGGCGGGGTCAGCGCGCCAACGTCCATCGCCTGCGTCGTCACATTGAGCAGGTGCGAGAGAATGCGGCCTATTTCCGAGTAGAGAACGCGGATCACGGATGCGCGATGGGGAACGCCGATATCCAACATCTTCTCGATGGCCAGACAGTACGCGTGCTCCTGGTTCATCGGCGCGACGTAATCGAGGCGGTCGAAGTAAGGCAGAGCCTGCAGATAGGTCTTTTGCTCGATCAGCTTTTCCGTGCCGCGGTGCAGCAGGCCGATATGCGGATCAACGCGCTCGACCACCTCGCCGTCAAGCTCCAGAACGAGCCGCAGAACGCCGTGGGCCGCCGGATGCTGAGGCCCGAAGTTGATGTTGAAATTGCGGATCGAGGTTTCGCCGTCTTTGGTGGCGTTGATCGGGGTAATCTCGTTCACGACGCGCCCTCTTTCTCATCGGCTTTTTCATCGCCCGGCAGGATGTATTCCGCACCCTCCCACGGTGACATAAAGTCGAAAGATCGCATTTCCTGCACCAGCTTTACCGGCTCGTACACAACGCGTTTGACCTCTTCGTCGTACCGCAGTTCGACATAGCCGGTGACCGGGAAATCCTTGCGCAGCGGATAGCCGCGAAAGCCGTAGTCGGTCAGAATACGGCGCATATCAGGGTGGCCCGAGAACAAAATGCCGTACATGTCAAAGACTTCGCGCTCGTACCATTCAGCGCAATGAAAGACTTCCATAATCGAAAGTGCTATTTCGCCTTCGCGCAGAGCGGTTTTGATGCGGATACGCTGGTTTTGGCGCATTGACAGCATGTGATAAACCACGTCGAAACGGCGTTCGCGGCCCGGATAATCAACAGCGGTAATGTCGATCAGCGATTTGTACTGGCAAGTTCCCTGATCGCGCAGATGGCGCATGACCTGAACGATCCGGTCATGGGGAACGTGCAGCGTCAGTTCGCCGCCGACAATCTCGTAGCGCAAAACCGCATCTTCGAGCGCCGATGCAATCGCATCGCCGTGATCGTCAAGAGCATCTGTGTCGATGGCATGGTTCATCGCTGAATCGTCCCCACACGGCGGATTTTACGCTGAAGCTGCAAAATACCATAGAGCAGCGCCTCGGCTGTCGGGGGACATCCGGGCACATAAATATCAACCGGCACGATCCGGTCACAGCCGCGCACGACCGAGTATGAATAATGGTAATACCCGCCGCCATTCGCGCATGATCCCATCGAGATCACGTAACGGGGTTCCGGCATCTGATCGTACACCTTGCGCAACGCCGGAGCCATCTTGTTGGTCAGCGTCCCCGCAACGATCATCACGTCGGACTGGCGCGGGCTGGCGCGGGGGGCAAAGCCAAACCGTTCTGAATCGTAGCGCGGCATCGCGGTATGCATCATCTCGACGGCACAACACGCCAGACCAAAGGTCATCCACATGAGCGAGCCGGTGCGACCCCAGTTCACCAGGTCTTCGACGTTGGTCAGCAGATAGCCCTTATCCGCCAGTTCAGCGGAAATGGCGGTGGTCATAACTTCTTTGTCCGGGCCGGCAACGGTCGATCCGGCGGGCGAGAGGATGAGGTTGGAGTCGGTCATCTTATTCCCAATCCAGCGCACCCTTGCGCCACTCGTAGATAAAGCCAATCGTCAGCACACCCAGAAATACCATCATCGACCAGAATCCGAACATGCCGATCTGGCCGAAGGACGCAGCCCACGGGAACAGGAATGCCGCCTCAAGGTCGAAAATAATGAACAGGATTGCGACGAGATAAAACCTCACGTCAAACTTCATCCGTGCATCATCAAAGGCATTGAACCCGCACTCGTATGCCGAGACCTTCTCAGCATCCGGGTTCGAGGGCGCGGCAATCGCCGCCGCCAGGATAAAGACGAGGCCCAGTGCAATCGCGATCCCCAGAAAAATGAGGATTGGCAGATATTCGAATAGAAAGGCATCCATATGCGGAATCCCGGTTCGGTGTTTCACCGCGAGGGATACCGCTGCACTGCACAAGGGTCAATGAGAGAGCGTGCGCGAATTGGCGCGGTTTCGCAGACAACTGACCCCGTCAGTGCCTTCCGGCAATTTTCTAAGGGTTCAGACGGGCAAGATTCGCGCGGGCCACAACGGCAACCGATGCGCCCTGCTCGGTGCTGTCCGGCTCAACTGCCGCCGACGCCGATTCGCCATACCGTTCGGCACTGCGATAATATTCCGCCGCACTGCCCGCACGTCCGGTCTGTTCGTGAACCGCACCCATTGCCAGTAAAGCATAGGGATCTCTGGGTTTTTGCCGCAAAGCACGATCGAGAAAAGCCTCGGCTTGCGGATAGTCCCCCGACTGCAGCGCCTCGTACCCTTCGACAAACGCGGTCGATGTTCCTGCGTCGAAAGAGAAGGCCTGCGGCTCGGAAATATCGAGGACCACAGCGCCGGTGTTGTAGCGCGTCGCATCGCATGCCGACAAAACCGGCAAAGCCAAAACAACGCCTAAAATCAGATGTTTCTTCACGACGGAGCAGCCCCTTTTTCCAAGTCGGCAAAGGTTAACGCCCCCGGAGGGACAAGTCGCGTTCTTTGTCGCCGAAATTTATGCACCGATTCTCGCAACAGACCGCTTGACGCCGCGCAATGCGACGACTAAACGAACGGCTCGCAAGTCATTGCGATGCGCGGTTGTAGCTCAGTTGGTTAGAGTACCGGCCTGTCACGCCGGGGGTCGCGGGTTCGAGTCCCGTCAACCGCGCCACTTATTCCCCCTTCCCCCAAGTCTGATGTTTCCCGCAATCGTTGGTTTGTGCTTGTCCGCACGGTCATCCTATATCTGTTGCAGCGCAAGGGCCGACGCGGAGCCTCTTGGCTGAATCGAGAGGGGGGACTCTTCATGTCGGCTTTCATTGACCACCTGCGTTCCGAAATCGGCGACCTGAAGGCAGCGGGACTGTATAAGTCCGAGCGCGTCATTACCTCCAAACAGGGCGGTGAGATTTCTGTTGGCGGTTCGAAAGTGCTGAACTTTTGCGCAAACAACTATCTCGGGCTAGCGGACAGCCCTGCGCTGGCCGAGGCCGGAAAGGCTGCGCTGGACCGGTACGGGTTCGGGATGGCATCGGTGCGCTTTATCTGCGGCACTCAGGAAGAACACAAAACGCTGGAGGCAAAAATCGCGGCGTTCCTCGGGATGGAGGATTCGATCCTTTATGCCGCGTGTTTCGATGCGAATGGCGGGCTGTTCGAAACTCTGCTGGGGACGGATGACGCGATCATCTCGGATGCGCTGAACCATGCGTCGATTATCGACGGCGTGCGGCTGTCAAAGGCGGCGCGATACCGGTACGCGAATAATGATATGGCCGCGCTGGAAGAGGAACTGAAAAAAGCCGAGGGCGCGCGCTTCAAGCTGATCGCGACTGACGGTGTCTTCTCGATGGACGGGATCATCGCGAACCTTGGCGGTGTGTGCGACCTGGCCGAAAAATACGGTGCGATGGTCATGGTCGATGACTGTCACGCAACCGGATTTTTAGGAGCGGAAGGACGCGGATCGCACGAATACTGCGATGTCATGGGCCGCGTCGATATTCTGACAGGCACGCTGGGCAAGGCTTTGGGCGGCGCATCGGGCGGGTACACGGCAGGCAAGGCCGAGCTAGTCGACTGGTTGCGGCAACGCTCGCGGCCTTATCTTTTTTCGAATACGCTTGCGCCGGTGATCGCGGCTGCCTCGCTAAAGGTGTTCGACCTGATCGAGAATGGCGGCGATTTGCGCGCGCGGCTTTGGGCGAATGCGGCGCGGTTCCGGGACGGGATGAGTAAGGCCGGATTCACGCTGGCGGGGGCCGATCACCCGATTATCCCTGTGATGCTGGGCGAAGCGCCTGTTGCCGCAGAGATGGCCGAACGCATGATGGACAAGGGCGTCTACGTCACCGCCTTTGCCTATCCGGTTGTCCCCAAAGGACAGGCGCGTATTAGAACGCAGATGTCGGCGGCACATTCGGCGGAGGACGTCGACCGCTGCGTCGCCGCCTTTGTCGACGTCGGGCGTGAAATGGGGATTGTGACATGACCAACATGATGAAAGCCCTTGTGAAGGCGAAACCCGAGCCGGGGTTGTGGATGGAGCATGTGCCCGTGCCCGTGCCCGGTCCGAATGACGTGCTGATCAAAGTGCGGAAATCTGCGATCTGCGGAACCGATGTCCATATCTGGAACTGGGATGCATTCGCGTCGTCGACCGTCCCTGTTCCCCTTGTTACCGGACACGAATTCTGCGGTGAAATTGTCGAACTTGGCACCGCAGTCACCAAATTTAAGATCGGTGAGCGGGTCTCGGGCGAGGGTCACATTACGTGCGGACTATGCCGGAATTGCCGTGCGGGACGCGGACATCTTTGCCGGAACACTCAGGGCGTCGGTGTGCAACGGCCCGGGTCCTTCGCCGAGTTTCTGTGCCTGCCGCAATCGAATGTCGTGCCGATACCTGACGACATACCCGACGAGATCGCCGCGATTTTCGATCCGTTCGGCAATGCGGTTCATACGGCGCTGAGTTTTGATTGCGTCGGCGAAGATGTGCTGGTCACCGGCGCCGGACCCATCGGAATCATGGGCGCGCTGGTTGCGAAACGTGCGGGCGCGCGCAAGGTCGTGATTACAGACATCAATCCCATGCGATTGCAGCTCGCGCGGGATATGGGGCTAGAACACGCCTTCAATCCGACCGAAGCATCCCTGCCGGATATTATGAGCCGTATCGGCATGACCGAAGGGTTTGATATCGGATTGGAAATGTCCGGTGCAGCCCCCGCCTTTCGCGACATGATTCACAACATGAATAACGGCGGGAAAATTGCGATTCTCGGCATCGCTCCGACAGGGTTCGAGATCGACTGGAATGAAGTGATCTTCAAGATGCTGATTCTAAAAGGCATCTACGGGCGCGAAATTTTTGAAACGTGGTACAAGATGATCGCGTTTGTGCAATCGGGTCTCGATTTATCGCCGCTGATTACGCACCGGCTCGGCATTGATGAATTCGAAACCGGCTTTGCCGCCATGAGAGACGGGACAGCCGGTAAAGTAATTCTGGACTGGGAAGCGTAAGGGACCGGACCAGCCGGTCCCCCGACACCTTAGCCGCGACGACGAAGCGGGCCTGCCGCCTTAACGTCTTCGAGGGTGATCTGACCGTCACCGTCCGTATCAATGCGCGCGAAACGCTTGAGCATACGGCTTTCCATCTTCTCGAGCGTCATTGGACCCTTGCGGCCGCCTTCGCGGTGCGCATGGCCCTTTTCGTGTTTTCCGCGCATGCCGCGCTGTTTTTGCATTGCCTGCATATCGTCGAGCGAAACAAGACCATCGCCGTCCGTGTCGAGACGCGCAAAGCGGCGCTCGGCGCGGCTACCGGAAGCATTTTTCATGTCTTCCAGCGAGATCATGCCATCACCGTCCGTATCAAGACGGGCGAAACGCTCTGCACGACGCTCGGTGCGCTTGGACTGGCGAAAGTCGCGGCGCTCGGAGCGCGTGATCTCGCCGTTACCATCCGTGTCCATCGCGGCAAAGCGTACCGCCGCGAGGGCCTTTGCGTCGTCGATACTGACAATACCGTCGTTGTCGGTATCCATACGCTCAAACATACGCTCTGCGCGATCCGCCCCCTTGTTCATGCCTTTATGGGCATAAACGCCACTGCAGCCGGCAACGGCAGCTAGGGTGGTGACCGCAATGATTTTTGTCAGCTTAGAAGCCATCTATGATATCCCCTACTCGATAAGTTTATAATACACATCAGGAGGTTAGAGAACGCTCCGTGTTCCAGCCTCCGATGCACATACAACGGCGGCGCGAAGCGTTTCCGTCGCTATCCGTTAAAATAATTCACAGCATTGCGATTCGGGTCTGACCGGGGGGCGCGATAGGGTGCACGCCAAAGGGAGACTGTTATGATGCGTTATCTTGTTCCGCTTGCTCTATTTACTTCACCGCTTGCCGCGGGCGAGGCTGATGTCATTGCCGCGACGGCCACGTTTCAGAGCGGACAAATGTGGACAGTGGAGGCAACCGTTCAGCATGCCGATACCGGATGGAAGCATTTTGCAAACGCATTTGAGGTTCTGGGGCCGGACGGGGCCGTGCTGGCGACGCGTCAATTGGCGCACCCGCATGTACACGAGCAGCCGTTCGCGCGCTCGGTCACCGCAACAATTCCCGAGGGCGTGACGGAAATTACCGTCCGCGCGGTCGATCTGGTCCATGGGCATGGCGGCGCGGAAACGACGGTGATGCTGGAGCGATAACAGACCGTTATTCGCCCGCGCTATAGATCACCCGCTCCAGATACAGGCCGCAGGACGGCGCAACAGGGCCGCAGGCGGCGCGGTCG
Organism: uncultured Neomegalonema sp.; assembly: GCA_937958345.1. Taxonomy (GTDB): domain Bacteria; phylum Pseudomonadota; class Alphaproteobacteria; order Rhodobacterales; family Rhodobacteraceae; genus JAHDDY01. Next base: position 8,637 of record CALGNW010000255.1, read on the forward strand.
CGCGCCTGAAGTGCTGTGCGGACCTGATCGGCTGACCAGACCCCCTTGCCCACGCGCTCCAATGATCCGGCAATGCTGCGGACCTGGTTGTGCAAAAAAGAGCGCGCGCGCAGGACGATGTCGATGCGCTCTCCCTGTCGGTCAATTTCAATGGTATCCAGCGTTTTTACCGGCGATTTAGCCTGACAGTTGATCGAACGGAACGTCGTGAAATCATGGTGTCCGATCAGGTGGGCCGCGCCCTCCCGCATTGCATCCAGATCGAGCGGCGCTTTGATATGCCACGCGAGCCCCTCATCAATCGCGAGCGGTGCGCGCCGCTGGATGATCTTATAGCGATAGTGGCGGGCGCAGGCGTGAAAGCGGGCGTGAAAGTCGTCGGCGGCCTTTTCAACCTGAACGACGGACACGCTCTCCTTGCGAAGAAAGTGATTGATCGCCTTGGCAAGATCAAACGGTTCCCAATCACGGACGGCGTCGAAATGCACAACCTGACCGGTCGCATGGACCCCGGCATCCGTGCGGCCCGCAGCGGTGATTTTATCAACCGTCGGTTCCAGCTGACGCACGGCGTCTTCGAGCGCGTGCTGGACACCATACCCGTTTTCCTGCCGCTGCCACCCGCAATAGGCCGCGCCGTGATATTCGATCGTGAGTTTATATCGGGGCATTGAGGGCTGTTAGCGGATGAGGGGCGGAGGAGCAATGCGGTTACAAGATCATCGGGACTTTGCGATCCCGTTGCGGAGTGATAATCTCGAATCCTGAGCAGGAGAAGCGCGATGGAATGGTTGTTTGTCGGGGTTGGTACGGTCCTTTTGCTTGCGTTTGGATGGTGGCTGCATCGCCGGTTTGGTGGGCAACCGCCGCAGGTTCATTCCAACGTCAAACCGCTGATCACCCATGAAGGCGACTCGCTCGTCGCGCAGGGGCTGGAGGGCAAGAGTATCGGCAACTGACGTTAGCCCTCGAAATCGCCTTGCATTCCCCCCTATATACCTCTCATCAGCGAGAGGATTTCCATGAACGTCATCAGTGATCTGGCCGATTTTACACTGCGGCAGGCTGAAAGCGCCCAGCGCGGGGTTGGTTCGTTGTTCGAATCGCGGCTCAGGCTCGGCGTGACGGGGCTTAACCGTGCGGGGAAAACGGTGTTCATCACCTCGCTGTTGGCGAATTTGCTTGAACGCGGGCGCATGACGCTGCTGTCTGCCGAGGGCGAGCGGCGGATCGAGGCGGCGATGCTGCGCCCGCAGCCCGATCCCGAAATTCCGCGCTTTGAATTCGAGGAGCATCTGGCGGCGCTGTCGGGGTCTGACCCGCATTGGCCAGACAGCACGCGGCGGATCAGCGAGGTCCGGTTGTCGCTGCGCTATCAGCGGACCGGATTTTTCGGGGGGCTAACCGAGAGCCTCAC
>CALGNW010000256.1 GCA_937958345.1 uncultured Neomegalonema sp.
TGGTGGTCGAGCAGTTGGGTCAGGCGGATGCGGACCCCGGTGAATGGCTCGTTATGCCCCGGCAAGACGAACAGATCATCCGGCAGCAGATCGCGCAAGCGTGCACAGGATTCGAGCCACTCGCCCAGCGGATCACCGTCCGGTTCGGTCGGATAGACTCCGATATTCGAAGTGATGCGCGGCAGGACCTGATCGCCCGAGATCAAAAGGCCGTCCGCTTCGCACCATAGCATTGCATGTTCGGCGGCGTGGCCGTGGCCGACGACAATGCGCCAGTCGCGGCCACCGATGCGCAGGACATCGCCCTCGACAAGCCGCCTGAAGCCGAGCGGCAGCGGCGCGCAGACTTTTGAAAATCCGAAGGCCGCACGGTTTTGTGCGCGCTCCATTTCGGCGGGGCCAAAGCCTGCACGCTTATAGTATCGCACCGCATCGGTAGGCAGTTCATCCCATCCGTCGAGTTGCAGCATCTTGGCATAAAGAAAGGACGTGCGGGTCGTGATCAGCGGCACGCCAAGTTTTTCGCAGAGCCAACCGGCGAGGCCGATGTGGTCGGGGTGGTTATGGGTGACGATCAGTTGTTTGACCGGCTTGCCTGCCAACGGTCCGGCCAGCAGCGCCTCCCATCCCTCGCGGGCGTCGCGGGTTTTCATGCCGGTGTCGATCAGGGTCCAGCCGTCCTCGCCGTCCAGAAGATAGACGTTCACATGATCCAGCGCCATCGGTAGCGGAAGCCGCGCCCAGAGAATGCCGGGGGCGACCTGAATGGTTTCGCCCCTTGCGGGGGGATCGGGGTGCGGGAATGTCAGACCCGCCGCAATGGCGTCGGCGATTTTTTCGGCGCGGGTTTTCATAAGTATGCCTGCCCGCGCATGATATCAGAGGGGCGTTTCTTATGGCTCGGGGTCCCGGATCGTTGTCCGGGACTGCGGAAATTTAATCTCATACGGCCATCTGTTCAGGGGTCAGCGCATAGTGAAGCGATGATCCGAGTTTTGCGCTGATGGCATAGCCCAGTGCCTCGGGGGCGATGTGAGCGAGGTAGTAGGAGGCAATGGCGATTTTCGCGAGATAGAAGTCAGGATCGTCGGCCATATGCGCCTCGGCGGCGCGCAGGCCGCGATGCAGCAGGGTTGCCGCGTGCAGGGTCGACATCACCATCAGATAGGCGTTCGATCCCGCAAGCCGTTCCGCCATATCGTTTTGCGCCAGCATCCACTGGGTCGCATCTTCGGCGGCCTCATGCACCGCCGCAAGGTTGCGGGTCATCGGCGTTTGCGCACTGGCAATCTCGGCCTCTGCTTCGCTCAGGATGCTGCGGGCGGTTTCGCCGCCATCCATTGACAGTTTGCGGCCCACAAGATCAGCGGCCTGAATGCCGTTCGTGCCCTCGTAAATCGCCGTCACCCGCACATCGCGGTAATACTGTGCCGCGCCGGTTTCTTCGATAAAGCCCATGCCGCCGTGGGCCTGCACGCCAAGCTCTGACACCTCCATTCCGGTATATGTGCCGTAGGCTTTAGCGAGCGGGGTCAGGAACGCACCGCGCGCGGCCCATTTTGCGCGGTCCTCGTCGGGCGCGGCGCGGGCCATGTCGAGCGCCTTTGCCGTGTCGTAACAGATCGCACGCGCCGCCTCGGTCCGGGCCTTCATTTCCATCATCATGCGGCGCACATCGGGGTGATCGATGATGGCACCGGTTTTCGGAGCATCGGCGGGCGTCAGCGCCTTGCCCTGCACCCTGTCGGTGACATAAGCGAGCGCGTGCTGCTGCGCCGCCTCGGCTGTGCCGAGGCCCTGAACACCGACGCCGAGGCGCGCGTTGTTCATCATCGTGAACATGCAGGCGAGGCCGCGATTTTCCTCGCCGACCAGCCAGCCCTTGGCGTTTTCATAGGCCAGCACACAGGTCGGTGAGCCGTGCAGACCCAGTTTGTGTTCCAGCGAAACCGTCTTCACGCCGTTCTCCGACCCATCATCAAGGAATTTGGGTACGACAAACAGGCTGATCCCTTTTGATCCGGAGGGCGCATCGGGCAGGCGTGCGAGAACGAGGTGAACGATGTTATCTGTCATGTCGTGGTCGCCCCACGAGATGTAAATTTTCTGGCCGGTGATCCGATAGCCGTCACCCTCGGGTTCGGCCTTGGTTTTCAACGCACCGACATCCGATCCGGCCTGCGGTTCGGTCAGGTTCATGGTTCCGTTCCATTCGCCCGAAATCATCTTGCCGAGGAACCGCTCTTGCAGCTCGGGCGAGGCATGTGCCGTAAACGCCTCGATTGACCCTTGTGTCATCAGCGGATTAAGAGACAGCGAGAGGCACGCGCTCGCCTGCATCTCGTTCACCGCCGTCTGCACCGTCAGCGGTAAACCCATGCCGCCGAGTTCGGGTTCTGCCGCGAGGCCCATCCAGCCACCCTCGGCCAATGCCTGATATCCGGCCTTATACCCCTCGGGCGTTTTCACGATGCCGTCAGCCAAGGCACATCCCGCATCGCCGGGGCGCTGTAGCGGCGCCATCGTTTCGGTGGCGAGTTTGCCCATCTCGACCAGCACGGCGTCAACCGTCTCGGGCGTTGCCTCGGCGAACAGCGGGGTATCCGCCAGCCCTCGGGTCCGGGCGACGTGTTCAAGGCAAAAGCGGATGTCTTTCAGCGGGGCGGTATAGGGCATTTCGGTTCTCCTGCACGGAAGTCTGCCCATAAGATGCAGCTACAGCCCGTATCTGCAACTGTCACGTTGGGTCAGGTGGTGATTGATTGTCGCGGAATTGAGGAAACACCTGCAACCCGAAAGGCATTGTTACCCGGCGTCATTCGCCCTACGGTTAACGATCATGCCACCGAGCGCGAGAGTACTATGCCCGACCCGAGTTCCCGTTTTTCCAATCAAGAAGCCCTCGATTTTCACGCACGGGGCAAGCCCGGAAAGCTGGAAGTCATCGCAACCAAGCCGATGGGAACCCAACGTGATCTGTCGCTGGCCTATTCGCCGGGGGTGGCTGTGCCGGTGCGGGCCATCGCGGGAAATCCGGACCTTGCCTATGAATATACCGCAAAGGGCAACATGGTCGCGGTGATTTCGAACGGAACCGCAATCCTCGGGCTGGGAAATCTGGGGGCGCTGGCATCAAAACCGGTGATGGAAGGCAAGGCCGTTCTGTTCAAACGGTTTGCCGATATCGACTCGTTCGACATTGAACTGGATACCGAAGACCCCGACGCCTTTATTGATGCGGTCAAGCATATGGGGCCGACTTTTGCGGGGATAAACCTTGAGGATATAAAATCCCCCGAGTGTTTTGTGATCGAGCGCCGCCTGCGCGAGCTGATGGATATTCCGGTCTTTCACGACGATCAGCACGGAACCGCGATTATCGTCGGAGCGGGCGTGATAAACGCGCTGAACCTGACCGGACGGAATTTCGAGGATACCAAGGTCGTTCTGGTCGGCGCGGGGGCAGCGGGCATTGCCTGTATCGAATTGCTGAAAAGCATGGGTCTGAAGGACGAGCATGCCACGCTGGTTGATCTGGACGGCGTGCTGTACAAAGGCCGCCCCGATCTGGATGAATGGCGCGCGGCCCATGCCATTGAGACGCCGCACAGGACCCTGAAAGAGGCGATTGTCGGAGCGGATCTGTTCCTCGGCCTGTCGGCACCGGGGGTTTTGACCGCCGAAATGCTGATGACGATGAACGAAAAGCCGATCATCTTTGCCATGGCGAACCCTGATCCTGAAATCACGCCCGAGGAGGCGACCGAGGCACGGCCCGATGCGATTGTGGCCACGGGGCGCTCGGATTATCCCAATCAGGTCAATAACGTGCTGGGTTTCCCCTATATCTTTCGCGGGGCCATCGACGTGCGCGCCAGTACGATCAACTATGAAATGAAGATCGCCGCCGCCCGCGCCATCGCCGAACTGGCGCGGCAGGATGTGCATGACGAGGTTGCCGCCGCCTATGGCCGCAAAATGCGCTACGGGCCGGAATACATCATCCCCGCGCCGTTCGACCCGCGCCTGATCAGTCAGGTTCCGGTCGCCGTCGCCAAGGCCGCAATGGATAGCGGCGTCGCGCGCAAGCCGATTATCGACATCAAGGGATATGAACAACGGCTGGCCGCGCGGCTCGACCCGACGGCGGCGATGCTGCAGGTTCTGCACGACAAGGTGCGCGCGAACCCGAAACGCATGGTCTTTGCCGAGGGCGAGGACGAGCGCGTTATCCGCGCCGCCGTGACTTATGTCCGGTCGGGGCTGGGCGAGGCCATTCTGATCGGGCGCGATGAAGAAATCCGCGATACCGCTCAGAAACTCGGCCTCGACGGAACCGACGAGCTGACGATTATGAACGCGCGGCTGTCGGATCGCGTGCCCGCCTATACCGAATTCTTTTACGAGCGAATGCAGAGGCGGGGCCGTCTGCACCGCGATGCCCAGCGCATGGTGCAACAGGACCGCCATACCTTTGCCGCCTGTATGCTGGCGATGGGGGATGCCGACGGCATGGTATCGGGCGTGACCCGCAAATCAGCGGTGGTGCTGGACCGTATCCAAGAGGTGCTGGACCCCGACAAAGAAAGAATCGTGATCGGCGCGACCGCCGTAGTCGCACGGGGGCGGACGGTTCTGGTCGCCGATACCGTGGTTCACGAAATGCCCACCGGCGAGGAAATCGCCAATATCGCCGAGGCCGCCGCAGGGGCCGCGCGCAAAATGGGGCTGGAGCCGCGCGTCGCGATGACGTCGTTCTCGACCTTCGGGTATCCCGAATCGGAACGGTCGGTGAATTTGCGCAACGGCGTGCGTATTCTTGAAGAACGCGGCGTGGATTTCGAGTTCGACGGCGAAATGGCCGTCGATGTCGCGCTGAATATGGATGCGATGGCGGTCTATCCGTTTTGCCGTCTGTCCGGCCCCGCCAATGTGCTGGTGATGCCCGCACGGCACTCCGCCTCGATCTCGACCAAGATGCTGGGCGAGTTGGGCGGGTCCACGCTGATCGGGCCGATCCTTGTCGGGATGGAAAAGCCCGTGCAGGTCGCCAGCCTGACCGCCAGTGTTTCCGATATCGTCACAATGTCGGTGTTTTCCGCCGGAGCGTTCTAACCCCGTTTCGGGGCGCTGTAGCACCGCGCGCGCATTGGGAATCGGAAGCCGCACCCAGATCGTGCGCCTTCCGATACATACCGAGTGCGATTACTCGCGCGCTGCACGATAGCGGAAATCACAATGGGACGCGCCGCCCATGATTGTCTGCGTGCGCTCGAGCGTAATGTCGGGGTTATATCCGGTGCAGAATGTGCCGTCGCGGTTGCAGGACAGCAGGTGGCCGATGTCGCCCATGCCCATCTCGCGGTACATTTCGGCATACCGGCAGCGGGTGACGTTGTAGTGTACCTCGGTCGGTGTCTCCGACAGCATTTCAACCTCGAGCGCGCCGTTGGCCTTCCATTGGGGGAGCAGCGCGTGGAAACTTTCCAGACTGGTATCGCCGCCCTCGCTCTGCGCGTAGGCCCGGCCCTGCGCAATCGAGTTTTTGATGATCGCCGCGCCGACGATTTCTCTGGCGCGGTCCTCGCCAAGCTCGGCGACCATTTCGTCGAAGATCGGCTTGATGATGTTCGCCTCGATGCGGCGCTGTTCGAGTATGGGCAGGTCGGTTTTGGACATGGGTCGCCTCGGTGGTTGTTGCCCGCGCAGCCTAGGCGATGGGGCACGTAAAAGACAGAAGCGACCGGCGATGCCGCATTCGGATGAGTTTCCATCGGAACGGCGGTGTATTAGCGTTCCTGTATGAGAAAACCCGAGATCGAGTGGCCGACACTGGCGCTGTTGCTGGCGTGTTACGGCATTTGGGGCGCGGCGACATGGTATGCGGCGGCGTTGGGGCTGTGGCTTGCTGTGCCGGTAGTCGCGGTGACGCTGGCGCTGCATTCGTCGTTGCAGCACGAGGTGTTGCACGGGCATCCGTTCCGGAGCCAACGGTTGAACGAGGCGCTGGTTTTTCCGGCGCCGGGCCTCGCGATCCCCTATCAGCGGTTTCGCGATACGCACCTGATCCATCACCGGAACGAGTTGCTGACCGATCCCTATGATGACCCGGAAAGCAACTATCTTGATCCGGCAGTCTGGCGCGGGATGCCGGTGTGGAAACAACGGCTGCTGCGGACGAATAATACCTTACTGGGGCGGATGATCCTGGGGCCTGCGCTGGGCACGGCGGCGTTTGTTGCCTCGGACATTCGGGCCGTTCGCGCAGGCGTACCCGGAATTGCACGCGCGTGGGGCCTGCATGCGCTTGGCGTTGTGCCTGTGCTGGTCTGGGTCTGGGCGGTAAGTATGCCGGTTTGGGCGTATCCGATCAGCGCCTATCTGGGGCTGTCGATCCTAAAAATCCGCACTTTTCTGGAACACCGCGCCGATGAGCGCGCAGCGGGGCGCAGTGTGATTATCGAGGATCGCGGGCCGCTGGCGTTTTTGTTTCTGAACAATAATTTCCATGCGGTCCACCACGCGCACCCGAGCGTTGCATGGTACAAGCTGCCCGCGCTTTATACCGCACGGCGCGAGACGTTTTTAAAGCGCAATGGCGGGTACCGGTTCCGGTCTTACGGCGCGGTGTTCCGTGATTACCTGCTGCGGGCGAAAGACCCTGTTGCCCATCCGTTGATTGATAAATGATCGCCTCGTTGCCGATGTATGACCGCCCCGAAGTGCGGGCGCAAACCGATGCCCTGTGGGATGCGATGCGCGATGCTGTGCGGGAAAGCGGCGGGGATGCGCCTGACCGATTAGATCGGGAGCGCGGTAATTTAGGGGTGTGGACCGATCCGGCGCTGGTGTTGAGCCAGACCTGCGGGATGCCGTGGCGGCTCGGGTTACACCGCGAAGCGCAGTTGGTCGGGACACCGGATTACGCGGTCGAGGGCTGTGCGCCCGGATATTATCGCAGCGCGATTGTTGTGCGGGCCGATGATCCGCGAGATCGCCGAAACGAATTTGCAAGCGGGACATGCGCGTTCAATTCGGCTGATTCCCAATCAGGCTTTGCGGCTTGGGAAGGCTTTGAATTTGCCCGGTGGCACGAGGCCGGAGCCCATGCCGCGTCGATCTCGGCAGTGGCGCGCGGCGCGGCGGATATTGCCGCGATTGATGCGGTGACGTGGCGTCTGGCGGTCGCGCATCAGCCCGAATCGGCAGTGTTGCGGGTTCTGGAATGGACCAGGCCGACGCCGGGATTGCCGTTTATCACGGCGCAGGGGCGTGATGCAGGCTTGCTGTCCGAGGCGGTGACGGACGCGGTTGCGGCGCTTGATCCGGCGGTGCGCGATGCGCTTGGGTTGGTCGGGTTTGTGCAAATACCGGGTGAGGAGTATCTGGCGGTTTGAGGTGACGTATCTCGCCGCCCCGCCCTTCGCGTAATGATAGCGGCTGCGCGGCAACCTCGAAACGGCCAAAGCGTAGGTGAGAAACTGCGCGAGGTCCCCGGTCTTTGCCGGGGACGACGGATGTAATGTTAACGCGCCGGAGCTGCCACTGTGCGTCCGAACCATCCGCGCTGTGCGCCCGGTTCCGCGATGTTGAGGTGCTTGAGGTATTTGCGTTCTACCAGCCGGAACAGAAAGACCAGCATGTAGGTGATACACAGATACAGGAACGCGGCGGTGAGAAAGCCCTCGTAGGCGACGTAGTATTTGGCATTCAAGGTCCGGCCCGCGCCGAGAATGTCCTGAATCGTAATGACGCTCGCAACCGCCGATCCGTGCAGCATGAAGATCACTTCATTGCCGTATTGCGGCAACGCGCGGCGCATGGCGGAGGGTAAGTGAACCAGTTTTCTGACCTGCTTTTCGGTCAGGCCCATCGCCTTTGCCGCCTCTAATTCCCCCTTTGGCGTGGTTTTGAGCGCGCCGCGCAAAATCTCTGCGACATACGCGCCCGAGTTCAGCGAAAACGCGATCAGGGCACACCACCATGCGCTACGCAGGCTGGGGATAAAGTCGCTGATGCAGATTTTCCAGATGATGAAGTCTTCGATGCAGGCCTTGCGCAGGTACGAAGGCGGCCTCCAGAGCCATGTGTCGCGGATAACCTCGAACTGGCTGAGCCCGTAATACAGCAGGTAGGTCTGAACGATCAGCGGCGTGCCCCGAAAGACATAAACATAGGCATAGGCAAAGCGTCCGGCCATGCCGCCGCGCAGCATCGCAAAGGCGGTCGGAACCGCAATCAGCGCGCCGAACAACAGCGACAGCGCCGTCAGGTGAAGCGTCATCCAGATGCCCTGAGCGAACATGTCCCAATGCTTTAGCGGCAGGTCCAAATTCATGCCGCCCACCTGTCACTGCGATGTTCGAGGTATTTGAACCCCTTTTCGCTGACAATGGTCATCGACAGATAAAACAGCATGACAACGACCAGAAACAGAAACGGTTCGCGCGTGGACTTGCCGATTTTATCCGCAAGGCCGACCAGATCGTTCAGGCCGATCACCGAAACAACGGCGGTGGATTTGGCCAGTACCTGCCAGACATTCGCGTAGCCCGTGAGGACCGAGCGCAGCAGTTGCGGCATGAGGACTTTGCGGAAACTGACCATCGGCGGCAGGCCCAGCGCCTTTCCGGCATCAATCTGTCCGCGCGGTATGCCGAGCCACGCCCCGCGAAACGTCTCGGTCAGATAGGCGCCGTAAATAAAGCCGATGGCAAAAAGACCCGCGATGAACGGCGATACATCAATCGCTTCAAACCCCAAACCGGTCGCGACCTGATTCACCAACCTCTGCCCGCCGTAATAGATCAGCAGGATCAGCACGAGGTCGGGAACGCCGCGAATGATGACAGTATAAATGTTGGCAAGCATCCGCAGAACAGGACCGCCGCCGACCTTTGCCCATGCGCCGAGCAGGCCGAGCGCGGTCGCGAGGACCAACGATAAAAGCGCAAGCGCCAACGTGATGCCCGCACCCTTTATCAGACTGCCGGTGTACCCGCCGACACCATAAGCCAACAGCCAGCCAAGCA
>CALGNW010000257.1 GCA_937958345.1 uncultured Neomegalonema sp.
GCCCTCAGCCGCTTCAGCCGTTTCCCATGTATCGACAAGCCGTTCTATTGTTGCCGCGATTGTTGCATCATCAATCGGCGCGCTGAGGCTTCTGACCAGTGCTTTCGTCCGCGCCACCGCGTCTGGTGCAGCTGACAGGTACGGAAGAATTTCAGCTTCGATCGCGTCATCCAAAGCCTCCGGTTCAACCACGTGCGAGAGCAGCCCGAGTTCACGCGCTTCGGCGGCATCGAACAGGCGCGCGGACATCATCACCCGCCGCGCATGACCTTCGCCCAGCCGCGCAAGGACGTAGGGCGAGATCGTACCGGGAATGATGCCTAGTCGGGTTTCGGTAAATCCAAATTTGGCCGCAGGAACGCCGATTGCAGCATCGCTGACGCTCATAATGCCGAGACCACCGCCGAACGCGTTGCCGTGAACGCGCGCAATGACCGGTTTGGGCAACTCGTTCAATGCGCGAAGCATATTTGCCAAGCGGGTCGCTTCGCTGATACGCCCCGCGCGATCTGCCGCAACCTGTTCGCGCATCCATCCAAGATCTGCTCCCGCAGAAAAGCTTTTTCCCTCGGCGGCGATGATCACCGCACGAACAGTCGGATCAGCGCCAAGCACAGCAGCCGCCTGTGTCAGTTCGGACATCATCTGACCGCTCATAGCGTTATGTTTTTCGCCGCGCGTCAGAGTCAGTGTCGAAATGCCCCGAGCATCGGTTTCGATCTGAACAGTTTCGGTCATGCGGCTGCGCTCTTTTGTTTGTGCTGTCTGATCCTGCTCAGGAATTCCTTGCCGTATCGTTCGATCTTTTTCTCTCCAACGCCATGGACGCCGCGCAATCCGTCCGGATCCGTGGGGGCGAGTGATGCCATCTCGATCAGCGTCCGGTCTGCAAAGATCACGTAGGCGGGAACATCGCGTTCATTGGCCAACTCGCGGCGAAGCGCCTTCAACTCGTCAAAAAGTGCCGTATCGGCTTCGTTCATTTCGATCCCGGTCTCTCGGGAATTCGCGGCTTTTCCGGGCTTGCGAAGTGTCACGGCAACTTGCCCCCGCAAAACCCGCCAGCCTTCTTCTGTTACAACCCAGCGGCTATAGTTTTCAACGTCAACAGCGGCAAAGCCTGCCGCATAGATTTGCCGGAATATACTCCGCCAGTCAGCTTTCGAAACGTCCGCACCAACGCCGAAGGTCGGTAAATCGGCGTGACCGTGCTTTTCGGTCATCGGATTTTTCTCGCCCCGTAAAACAGTGATGAGATGTTCCATTCCGAAGATCTCGCGCGTCCGCAATATAACCGACAGCGCCTTTTGTGCGAGTATCAGACCGTCGATGGTTTCGACTTCGCCCCGGCAGATATCGCAATTTCCGCATCCACCAGCAGCTTCGCCGAAATATCCGAGCAGAGCGGTGCGTCTGCATTGCGTCGTTTCGCACAATCCCACCAGCGCGGTCAGTTTTTGACGTTCGATGCGCTTTTGGTCTTCACCGGCGTCACTTTCGTCGATCCATTGACGGTACTGACGAACTTCACCCATGCCATAAAGCAGATGGGCCGTGGCAGGCAGGCCGTCGCGGCCACTCCTGCCGATCTCCTGATAGTAGCCCTCGATATTCTTCGGTAAATCCATGTGAAAAACGAAGCGCACGTCCGGTTTGTCAATGCCCATGCCGAAAGCGACTGTTGCCACTACAACAATGCCGTCTTCACGTAGAAAGGCGTCCTGCGTGTCGCCGCGTGATTGTGGATCCAACCCGGCATGATAGGCGCGCGCGTCGATCCCGCTTTTCCTGAGATGGTCGGCAGTATCCTCGACCCGTTTGCGGGATTGGCAATAGACGATGCCGCTCTGCCCCTTGTGTCGTCCGAGAAAGTCGAGCAGCTGTTTTTTGCCATTGGCCCGAGGGGTCATGGCAAGGCCGATATTGGGCCGATCAAAACCGCGCAGAAATGTGCGAGGCGGAGTGGTGAAGAGTTTGTCCCCGATATCTTTGCGGGTGAGTTCGTCCGCTGTTGCGGTAAAGGCGAGTATTTGGACACCGCCCAGAGCGTCGCGGACTTCACCGATCATCCTGTACTCCGGGCGAAAGTCATGCCCCCACTGGCTGACGCAATGGGCTTCGTCCACCGCGATCATCGTGACGCCGATCCGTTTCAAGAACGCCTTCATGCCATGGCGCGCAAGCCGTTCGGGCGAGAGATAAAGCATATCGAGCGCGCCATCCTCGGCTTCGGTCATCGCAAGGGCATTTTCCTCGGCGGTGTTTCCCGAAGACATCGAGCGTGCGGCGACGCCGATTTCCCGCATCTGGGCGACCTGCCCGCGCATAAGTGCAATCAGAGGTGATACAACAACAGTCAAGCCTTCGCGGACAATCGCCGGCAGTTGAAAGCACAAAGATTTCCCGCCGCCCGTCGGCATGATGGCGAGTAAATCCTCACCGGCCATAGCGGCATCAACGATTTCTTCCTGACCGGGGCGGAACCCGTCAAAGCCGAACGTATCGCGCAAGGTAGAAAGTGTGTCGGTCATACAAAAAGGGACATCGGCTGCTCTGTTCGGAATGATCCGTTGATCCTAGTTCAGATGTCGCCGTTTGTGAATCCCACAAGTGACTTTGCAAATGCTGCCGCCTCCGTAACCTTTTCCAAATCGACGCCGGGGTCGAACCCGGCCTCTGCGAGATAGGGGATCATCGCCTCGGTGGCGACATTGCCTTGCGCGCCCGGTGCATAAGGGCATCCCCCCAACCCGCCTACGCAGCTGTCAAATACGCGCAATCCGCGCCCGAGAGACGCGCCGATATTGTCAAGTGCACGCCCTTTGGTGTCATGGAAATGCCCAGCGAATTTTTCAGCGGGCGCGACGTCCAGAACTGCGGATAGCATTTTATCTGTTGTTTCAGGCGTCGCATGTCCGATCGTATCCCCTAGTGACACTTCGTAGCATCCCATCGCGAACAGAGATTTGGCGACCCGTGCGACCGCTTGCGGTGCGACGGGTCCGTCGAACGGGCAATCTGTCACAACAGAGACATAGCCCCGAACCGGTATCGCTCTATTCTGTGCAGCCTTCGCGACGGCCTCAAAACGCGCCAGAGAGTCTTCAATCGACGCGTTCAAATTCGCCTTTGAGAATCCTTCGGAGGCGGCGGCAAAGATCGCGATCTCATCAGCAGAAGCCGCGACAGCGCCATCGAGACCCCTCATGTTTGGTGTCAGTACAGCGTAAGCTGTCCCTTTTGCCCGTTTGATCCCCGCCATGACCTCGGTAGCGTCTGCCATTTGCGGAACCCATTTCGGCGGCACGAAACTGGTTACCTCGATTTTCGAGAATCCGCAGTCTGACAGCTTGTTCACCAATGCGATCTTGTCGCGTGTCGCAATCTGTCGTTTCTCGTTTTGAAGCCCGTCGCGCGGGGCCATTTCGAAAATGGTTACGGCGGGTTTCATAGGTCAAACACCAGACATGTTGTTGTTCCGGTCGCGTAAATCTTGCCATCGGGGTCTTGCATTTCCCCTGTGGCTGTCGCGACCCGCCTGCCCGATGAAACAACCGTGCCAATCGCTTTCAGTGGCGGCGTGTCGATAAACGCAGGGCGTAGAATGGTGATCTTATATTCGATGGTGGTGTAGCCTCGGCCCTTCGGTAACGTCGTTTGCACGGCGCAAGCCATGCAACTGTCCAGCAAGGTTCCGAACCACCCGCCATGCGCCCCGCCAAGGGGGTTATATGCGGAAAATTCCGGTGCGCCCTCGAATACAACGCGGCCAGATTCAACTTCGGTTAAACGGTAATTCAATGTGCGGGCAATCGGCGGGGCGGGCAGAAGGCCGGTTCGCATACCCTCTATAAAATCAATTCCGCTCATTTCGGCCAAATCGGCGGGCGTTAATAGATCTGCGGTTGTTTCGGCGAATTTCGGCTCATTCATTTCGTGCCCTCTCTCGCAGTTCTCGTCGGATGATTTTACCGGTGGTGGTCATCGGTAGTGCAGGAAGGAAGCTGACCTCGCGAGGATATTCATGCGCCGCGAGGTGCGTTTTAACAAAAGCACTGATCTCGTTCGCCAACGCATTGTTTGGCGTGATGCCCTCGGCCAATACCACATAGGCTTTGACGATTTCACCGCGCAAAGTGTCCGGTTTTCCCACAACGCCTGCAAGGGCCACGCTGGGGTGTTTGAGTATGCAATCCTCTACTTCTCCCGGACCGATGCGGTAACCGGCGGACGAGATTACGTCGTCGTCGCGCCCGACAAAGCGGATTGCACCGTCGGCTTCCTGTACGCCCCGGTCGCCGGTCAGAAGCCATTCTCCCGCAAACTTTTCTGCCGTTGCGACCGGATCGTTCCAGTATCCCAAAAACATGACCGGCGAGCCGCGTCTGACTGCAATGTCCCCTTCAATGTCAACGACGGGTTCGGCTGTTTCATTCAGTACCGACAGGTCGTGACCCGGCACAGCCCACCCCATGACACCGGCACGCTGAGCTCCGATAGAGTTAGCCGAAGATACAATCATATTGCACTCGGTCTGGCCGTAGAATTCGTTGATCGTGACCCCGAGCGAACGCCGCCCCCAATCCAGCAATTCGGCACCAAGGCTCTCGCCGCCGCTGGCGACTGTCCTCAGATTCAGTGCCGGAGGGTCAGGAGCCTTGCGCATCATTTTCAGAGCTGTTGGCGGCAGGAATGCATTGCGGACTTGCCTGCGTTGCATCAGCGCAAAGGCTTCCTCGCCGGTAAATTTCGTAAAACGGCGCACAACCACTGGTATGCCGTGGTGTAGCGCGGGCATCAGAACGTCCAATAATCCGCCGATCCAGGCCCAGTCCGCAGGAGTCCAAATCCGGTCGCCTGCCCGGGGAAAAAGATCATGGCTCATCTCGACACCGGGCAAGTGGCCGAGCAATACGCGATGCGCATGAAGCGCGCCCTTCGGTTTTCCTGTTGTGCCCGAGGTATAGATCAAGATTGCCGGGTCTTCGGCGGAGGTATCGTGCGGCATGAATTTGTCAGAAGCGCCAGCCATCTGGTCGCCAAACCCGTCATCGACATTCAACACGGTTTCAAGTTGTGGCAATTCCTCGCGCATCGCTGCTATCTTGGCCGTGCCTTCGGCGTTTGTGATGACGGCTTTCGCGCCAGCGTCTTTTAAGCGATGGCTCAGCGCTTCCTCGCCGAACAGCGTGAACAAGGGAATCGAAATCGCACCTGATTTCAAAACGGCAATATGCGCCACCGCTGTTTCCAGTTGTTGCGGGAGCAAAACGCCAATCCGGTCACCGGACTGCACACCCCTTCCGGCAAGTAAGTTAGCGAGTTGATTGGACAGTCTGCGCAACTCGCCGAAACTGACGCTGCGGTCCTGTTCATCAAGGATCAGTGCAATGCGATCGGGTTCAACCGCCGCCCACTTGTCACATATATCCCAGGCAATGTTGTACCGTGCGGGAATATCCCACGCAAAACGTCCGGACAATTCCGCGTAGGTGTTTGCGTCAGGCAGCATACGCAGCCGGCGGCATAGATTGTTTCGGACAGGACACCGTGCAACACGACCGCGTGAGGTGCGTTTCGGTACGGGCATCTTCATGCATAGCATGGGGTAATCGCAACGCGAATAAAGGCCGTATCATGCTCCGAAATCTCCTTGCAGGTATCATTCTGACAGTTTTCCCGCTGGCGGCCTTTGCCGAAGATCGGCGCGAGGGTTATTACTATCCGCCGATCACATCAGAAGAGGTGTTCGACCGCAAGATTGCGGGTGTGCCAAAAGCTGTTGGTGCCGTGCGCACTGCCTTCATCACCGAAATTACACAGGGCCAGCTCCGTTCACCGACAAAACCGAGGATCGCGATTTTCGGAAAGGGAGGCGAAACGCAGCACCTTATTATCGTTGCGTTAGATGACGAGGTATTCGGTACTTTATTTCGGGCGCGCGGCGTTATGGCCCAGCTAACCGCCCATGCGAGAACAACGCCGTTCTTCAAGAAGAACGGGATACAGTTTGCAGCAACCTGGTTTGACCTCGCAAAGATACTCGGCTTCGAGGACATCGTGCTGACGGATGGCAAAAGCTGGGCGCACAGGATCAACATCGAATAACGGGTCTATTGATTTTCCGGCTCGAGGGTGATGAGAACTGCACCATCCTCGACCTGATCGCCCTCGATAACCGAGACATCCGCAATCGTGCCATCGCGCGGTGCAGTCAGCGTATGCTCCATTTTCATTGCTTCTAATATGACCAGGGGATCGCCGCCTGCTACACGCTGTCCCGGTCGCGCGGTCACATTTTTCACCGCACCGGGCATCGGCGCCAAGACAACATCGCCGCTTGCAGCATCACTTCCGGAATGGACGGGGTCGGACAAACCGAAGCTGTGATCTGTACCATCGACAAAGACCGTAACGCCTTCGGGGTGGAGCATAACATCGGCGCGGACGCCGCGACCGTCTATCTCTACCATGCCCGAACCACTGGCGTCATGGAAATGTACATGCGTGGTTTTTTGATCAATCTCCACACGATAGCTCAAGGCGCTTTCGATCGTGACCACGGCCTCCAGACCTTTACCATCCAGTTCAATCAACGCCGGTAGCTGCGCGGGCCCCCATGCGCGCCAGCCTGTCAACGACTGCCAGGGATCAGCCTCGCTGGTGGCTGGCAGGCCCAACGACGCCAGCGCAGCCAACGCGGCGGCGGGGGCGGAAGGCAGGGCAGAGCGGGTTAAGCTGGCAAGGTCGCGATCAATGAGACCGGTATCGACTTGTCCGACCGAAAAGTCGTCGTGATCCGCCAACGCAGCAAGAAAACGCGTATTCGTGATTGTTCCTGCTACCCGCATCTCGGCCAGCGCCGCGCGCAACGCCCCCAACGCTGCCTCGCGGGTTTCTTCGTGGACGACGATCTTCGCGATCATCGGGTCGTAGAACGGCGATATCGTATCGCCTTGGCGCACGCCGGTATCGACACGGGCACTGGCAGGGAAAGTCAGGTGATGCAGCGTTCCGGTTGCGGGTAGGAAACCGCGCGCAGCATCCTCGGCATAGATCCGCGCCTCGAATGCATGACCGAAGATTGCGAGGTCTTCTTGCCGGAAAGGCAGGTTTCCTTCGGACGCGATGTGCAATTGCAGTTCTACCAAGTCGTAGCCTGTGATCGCCTCGGTGACAGGATGCTCGACTTGCAGCCGGGTGTTCATTTCCATGAAATAGAACCGGTCGGCACGAAGCCCGTCCGATGCATCAACGATGAACTCGATTGTTCCTGCGCCGGCGTAGTTGATCGCTTTGGCCGCCCGGACTGCTGCCTCGCCCATGGCTGCGCGCATACCGCTGCTCATGCCGGGTGCGGGGGCTTCTTCAATGACTTTCTGATGGCGGCGCTGCAGCGAACAATCCCGTTCGAACAGATGAACGGCATTTCCTTTTCCATCGCCGAAGACCTGTATTTCAATATGTCGGGGGGTCGAGACATATTTTTCAATCAGGACATGCGCATCGCCAAAGCTTGCTTGTCCCTCGCGCTGTGCGCCCTCTAATGCCGCCGCAAATTCACTGGCGTGATCGACGCGGCGCATCCCCTTTCCGCCGCCGCCCGCTCTGGCTTTGATCAATACGGGATAGCCGATCAATCTTGCTTGTTCGGCCAGAAATACAGAATCCTGATTCTCGCCATGATACCCGGGGACAACGGGGACACCGGCTTGCTCCATCAGCTTTTTGGCGGCGTCCTTAAGACCCATGGCGCGGATAGCTGCGGCGCTTGGGCCTATGAATGCAATGCCGGCGGCATCCAGAGCCTCAACAAAGCTCGGGTTCTCCGACAAAAAGCCATACCCCGGATGCACCGCCTCTGCGCCGGTCAGCTTACAGGCGTCAATGATCGCCTGGATATTGAGATAGCTTTCGGCGGCAGCGGGTGGTCCGATCCGGACGCTCTCGTCGGCCATTTCCACGTGCAGGGCGCGTACGTCGGCATCGGAATAAACAGCGACCGTCCGTATACCCAATTCCCGTGCCGTTCGCATGACGCGGCAGGCAATTTCTCCCCGGTTAGCAATGAGTATCTTGCGGAACATAATTCCTCCGAACGCGCGATTCAGTTTCTATAGGCAGTGCTTAAACGAGAGCGAGCCAGAGGTTGGCCAGCGCACCGACATTGATTGACATGAATGTCAGGATCATACCCCAAAACCGAAGCGGCATAATCTGGGGATGTTGGCTAAGGCCATAAGCATGGGCGGCACGCCCGGCCAGCAGCATCAATCCGATCGCATGGAGAAGGATCACAGCACCACCCTGCAACTCGACCATCAGCATCAATAGCAGCGAAAAAGGCGCATATTCTACAAAGTTTGCCTGCACCCGGATACGCGCCCGCAAAGCAGGATTATCACCGTCGCCCAGCGAAATCTTTTCGCCGCGCCGGATAAAAATAACTCGAAAGCAAAGCACAATGAACAGAACCGCAAGCAGGGCGGCATAGAGCGGCGTGATCGACAGGGTCATGGAATTTCCAACTCGTCAGCAGGAGTAAATTTCAGGCGAACTTCACATCGCCGGCGCACCGACCTTTACATTCTGAAAACGCCAAAGCGCGTTTCATCAATCGGCGCATTCAGCGAGGCAGACAATGAAAGCCCAAGCACGTCGCGTGTCTTGCGCGGATCAATGATTCCGTCATCCCACAGCCGCGCGCTGGCATAAAGCGGATGCGATTGTTCCTCGAACATATCCTCGATGGGCTTTTTGAAGGCCGCCTCCGCTTCGGCGCTCTCGAACCCGCCGCGTTTGACCTGCGCCAGTACGCCTGCCGCCTGTTCGCCGCCCATGACGGAGATCCGCGAGTTCGGCCATGTCCACAAAAAGCGCGGCTGATAAGCGCGCCCGCACATGCCGTAATTCCCTGCACCGAATGACCCGCCGACAAGCATCGTGATTTTGGGAACCGAGGTCGTTGCAACTGCCGTCACCAGCTTTGCGCCATCCTTGGCAATGCCGCCTGCCTCGTACTTGCGCCCGACCATAAAACCGGTGACGTTTTGCAGGAACACCAGCGGGATATTTCGTTGACTGCATAATTCGACAAAGTGAGCACCCTTCACGGCGCTCTCGGAAAACAGTACGCCGTTGTTGGCGACGATCCCACAAGGCAGGCCGTGGATATGCGCAAAGCCGCAAACAAGCGTCGTGCCGTAGCGTGCTTTGAATTCGTCAAAGCGCGAGCCGTCGACGGTGCGCGCAATCACCTCGCGAATGTCGTAGGGCGTCTTGAGGTCCGCAGGCACGACACCGAGAATTTCTTCGGGATCGTATGCGGGGTCTTCCGGTGAAATGCGCTGGACGGATGCCCGCGTCGGCGCGCCAAGGTTGCCGACAATGCGCCGCGCGATGGCCAGCGCATGGGCGTCATCTTCGGCAAGATGGTCTGCAACTCCTGAAAGGCGCGTATGGGTATCCCCGCCGCCGAGGTCTTCGGCGGATACTTCTTCGCCTGTCGCCATTTTTACCAGCGGCGGACCGGCGAGAAAAATCGTACCCTGCTCGCGGACAATGATCGTCTCGTCCGACATGGCAGGCACATAAGCCCCGCCCGCGGTACAAGACCCCATGACAACGGCGATCTGACTTATGCCCTTTGCGGACATGCGTGCCTGATTGTAAAAGATGCGCCCGAAGTGATCGCGGTCGGGGAAGACCTCGTCCTGATGGGGCAGGTTCGCGCCGCCGCTATCCACCAGATAGACGCAGGGCAGGTGGTTCTCTTCCGCAATCTCCTGCGCACGCAGATGCTTTTTGACCGACAACGGAAAGTAAGCGCCGCCTTTCACGGTGGCATCGTTGGCAAGGATCATACACTCGCGGTTGGCGATCCGCCCGACGCCCGCAACCATTCCCGCAGCCGGAGCCGCGCCGTCATAAAGCCCATGCGCTGCGAAAAGTCCGACCTCGAGGAACGGCGAGCCGGGATCAATCAACCGGGCGATGCGCTCGCGCGGCAGGATTTTGCCACGCGAAACATGCCGTTCGCGATTTTTCGCACCGCCACCCGACAGCCCGACTTCAGCCGCCTCCGCAACAAAGGCAAGCTGCTCCAACTGTGCCGCTTCGTTCGTGCGGTATGTGTCAGAGTGTGGCGAGAGGGTGGAGGTGAGTTTCATTGCAATTCAATCGCTTTCAAACATTTGGAAAAGCACAGCGGTCTGTTTTGCCGGTTCACCGAACGACACGACATCGTTGACTCGACAATACGAGCAAATCAATTGATGGCGACCATGAAATGTTCGGTCGCCATTTTCTATTCCGTTGCCCCGAACAGCTCCCGCCCGATCAGCATCCGACGGATTTCCTGTGTACCAGCGCCGATTTCGTAGAGCTTGGCGTCGCGCAGCAGGCGTCCGGTCGGATAGTCGTTGATATATCCGTTCCCGCCAAGGGCTTGGATTGCCTCTAACGCACATTCGGTTGCTTTGGTCGAGGAATACAAAAGACAACCCGCTGCGTCCTGCCGTGTCGTCTCTCCGCGATCACAGGCGGCAGCGACCGCATAGGTATAAGCGCGGGCCGAGTTCATCGCGGCATACATATCCGCAATCTTGCCTTGCATCAGTTGGAACGTGCCGATGGGACGGTCGAACTGTTTGCGCTCATGGACATAAGGCATCACGACGTCGAGGCAGGCGGCCATGATTCCGACCGGCCCGCCGGAAAGGACGACGCGCTCATAGTCGAGACCGGACATAAGAACGCGCACACCCTCGCCCTCCTCGCCAAGCACATTCTCATAGGGGACTTCGCAATCCTCAAAGACTAGCTCGCAGGTATTCGACCCCCGCATGCCCAGCTTGTCGAGTTTCTGTGCCGTAGAAAAACCGACCATATCACGCTCGATCAGAAACGCCGTTATCCCGCGCGGCCCTGCATCCGGGTCCGTTTTGGCATAAACGACCAGCGTCGATGCATCCGGACCGTTTGTGATCCACATTTTGGTGCCGTTGAGAATAAAACGGTCATTACGTTTCTCGGCGCGCAGCTTCATCGACACAACGTCCGACCCTGCTCCGGGTTCGGACATCGCGAGCGATCCGACATTTTCACCCGACATCAGTTTCGGCAGATATTTCGCCTTTTGCTCGGGGTTTCCGTTTCGTCGAATCTGGTTGACGCAAAGATTTGAGTGAGCGCCATAACTCAACCCCACAGAAGCGGACGCGCGGCTGATTTCCTCGACTGCAACACAGTGTGCGAGATAGCCCATACCTGCGCCGCCGTCCTCTTCGGGAACCGTAATGCCGTGTAGGCCCAGCGCCCCCATCTCTTCCCAAAGTTCTGAAGGGAAGTCGTTTGACGAGTCGATCTCAGCCGCAATCGGTGCAATGCGCTCCTGCGCAAATTTATGCACCATGTCGCGCAGGGATTCGATCTCCTCGCCAAGGGCGAAATTCATGCTGGCCTGAAACATCACTTCCCTCATATCGTCCGTTGAAGTGTACAGTTCTTGTAACTTACGTTAAAGTCAATCGACTTGATTTTTGTTATTTATAACGGTGTGTTGCGTTACTGACTTTATCATCGAAGAGGGCGCCATGACTGAACCAATCGCTATCGTATCAGCCGCACGGACACCGATGGGTGGATTTCAGGGCGATCTATCGGCTGCGACATGTCCTGACTTGGGCGCGGCGGCGATCCGTGCAGCCGTCGTGCGCAGCGGGATTTTGCCCGAGGATATAGATGAAGTTTTAATGGGCTGCGTTCTGTCGGCTGGGCAGGGCCAAGCGCCAGCGCGTCAGGCTGCTCTGGGTGCGGATCTGCCGCTCGGCGTTCCATGCTCGACGCTCAACAAGATGTGCGGTTCGGGTATGAAGACGACAATGATCGCAATGGATCAACTGCGGGCAGGCAACGGCTCTGTCGTGGTCGCCGGCGGCATGGAGTCGATGACCAATGCACCCTATTTGCTGCCGAAAATGCGCGGCGGAGCGCGTATCGGGCATGCGGGCGCTGTGGACCACATGTTTCTTGACGGATTAGAGGACGCCTATGATCAAGGCCGTCTGATGGGGACCTTTGCCGAAGATTGCGCGCAGAAGTATCAATTCAGCCGCGAGCAACAGGACGAATATGCCCTGCGCTCGCTTGATTGCGCTCTGTCGGCCCAGAACGAAGGGCGTTTCGCTGATGAGATCGCCAGTGTCACTATTTCGACGCGAAAGGGGGATGTGACAATCAGCGAAGATGAACAGCCGCGAAAGGCCCGCCCGGACAAAATCCCACTGCTCAAACCGGCATTTAAAAAAGACGGGACGGTCACTCCCGCCAATGCTTCGTCGATCTCGGACGGTGCTGCGGCATTGGTCCTGATGCGTGAAAGCGATGCAAAGGCCAAAGGGTTGAAAATTCGCGGGCGCCTGCTCGCCCATGGGTCGCACGCGCAGGAACCGGGCTGGTTCACAACGGCCCCGGTTCCCGCGATGCACAGTGTTCTGGACCGTATGGGCTGGGCCGTTGGCGATGTGGATTTATGGGAAGTCAACGAGGCGTTCGCGGTTGTGCCGATGGCCGCCGAACGGGAAATGGGAATACCGCGCGAGCGGCTGAATGTGAATGGCGGCGCCTGTGCGCTCGGGCATCCTATCGGCGCATCAGGTGCGCGGATAATTGTGACGCTGCTGCACGCGCTGGAAAAATCCGGCGGTAAGCGTGGTATCGCATCGCTGTGTATCGGAGGCGGAGAGGGAACCGCCCTTGCTTTGGAGATTGATTGAATGAAGCGCGTTAAAGATATGGTTGCCGAGGCGAACGCCGAGTTGGAATGTTTGACCGCCGAGGATGCCATGGCATTGCAAGGAAACGACGACGTGTTGTTCGTCGATCTGCGCGATCCCCGCGAATTGGAGCGCGAAGGCATGGTTCCCGGCGCATTCAGCTGTACGCGCGGGATGCTGGAATTTTGGGTCGATCCGGAAAGCCCATACGCCAAAGAACAATTTCAGGGTGACAAAAAGTACGTGTTCTACTGTGCCTCAGGCTGGCGTTCGGCGCTTGCGGCAAAAACGGCTCAGGACATGGGATTGAAGAATGTCAGCCATATCGTCAGCGGTTTTGGCGGTTGGAAGAAAGCGGGCGGAACTGTCGAAGATAAATCCTAAAGTGTTGCGGAGGCGGCGCAATCCCGCCTCCGCAATGCGGTCAGAGGTCGAAACGGTCCAGTTCCATGACCTTCGTCCATGCGGCAACAAAGTCCGCAGCGAACTTTTCGCCTGAGTCCTCGCAGCCATAGACCTCTGCCAGAGCCCGCATGAGCGAGTTCGAACCGAACACAAGGTCAGCGCGGGTTCCGGTCCATTTCAGTTTTCCGGTCTTTCTGTCATGGCCTTCATAGACGCCTTCGCTGTCCTTCGATGGCGTCCAAGCCGTTCCCATATCAAGCAGATTGACGAAGAAGTCGTTCGTCAACGCTCCGGGGCGGTTTGTGAAGACGCCGTGGTCAGAACCGCCAGCATTCGCGCCCAGTACCCGCAAGCCACCAACAAGCACCGTCATTTCGGGGCCTGTCAGGGTCAGAAGCTGTGCCCGGTCAACCAGCAACTCCTCGGGCGATACCGAAAACTCGCCGGCAAGGTAATTGCGGAAACCGTCCGCTTTAGGTTCCATAGGCTCAAAGGATTCGGCGTCGGTTTGCTTTTTCGAGGCGTCTGTCCGACCGGGGGTAAAGGGAACCTCGATCTTCTGCCCGCCTTTCTTCGCCGCTGCCTCGACAGCTGCGCACCCGCCAAGGACAATCATGTCAGCCAGAGAGATTTTTTTGTCACCGCTCTGATCCGCGTTAAAGGCCTTTTGAACCTTGGTCAGTTTCTTGAGAACTTTGGCAAGCTGTTCCGGTTGGTTGACATCCCAGTCTTTTTGCGGCGCAAGGCGGATACGAGCGCCGTTCGCGCCGCCGCGATTGTCCGAACCGCGGAAGGTTGAGGCTGACGCCCAGGCTGTTGAAACGAGTTCAGAAACGGAAAGGCCTGAGGCAAGAATCTTCTTCTTCAGCGCCTTAATATCCGCCTTGCCGATCAGTTTATGATCGACTTCGGGAACCGGATCCATCCAGATCAGTGTTTCCTTGGGAACTTCCTTCCCGAGATAAAGAGATTTTGGACCCATGTCCCGATGGGTCAGCTTGAACCAAGCGCGGGCAAAGGCATCGGCGAATTTTTTCGGGCTTTTGTGGAAAGCGCGCGAAATTTTCTCGTATTCAGGGTCCATTCGCATGGCCATGTCCGCGGTCGTCATCATTAGCGGAACAGTCTCGCCGGATCCGTCGACCTGTGGTGCGTGATCGCCTGATTTCAACTCCTTGGCATGCCATTGGTTTGCACCGGCAGGGCTTTTGCCCAGTTCCCATTCGTACCCAAACAGCACATCGAAATAGCTCATATCCCACTGGGTCGGTGTCGGTGTCCAAGGGCCTTCAATGCCGCTCGTGATTGTGTCGACACCCACGCCGCTTTTGTGGGTGCTGTGCCAGCCGTGCCCTTGCGCTTCGAGGGCGGACCCTTCGGGCTCAACGCCCACATGCGAAGCGTCGCCGGCGCCGTGCGCCTTACCGAACGTATGTCCGCCTGCGACGAGGGCGACTGTCTCTTCGTCGTTCATCGCCATGCGGCCAAATGTTTCTCGTATGTCATGGGCAGATGCCAATGGGTCGGGTTTGCCGTCCGGCCCCTCGGGGTTGACGTAGATCAATCCCATTTGAACCGCTGCAAGGGGGTTTTCCAACTCCCGTTTGCCCGAGTATCGACTGTTAGGTTTGTCGCTGGTCGCAAGCCATTCCGCCTCGGAACCCCAATAGATATCTTCTTCAGGTTCCCATACATCAACGCGTCCGCCGCCAAAACCAAAGGTCTTAAAGCCCATCGACTCGAGCGCACAATTGCCGGTCAGAATCATCAAATCCGCCCAAGAGATTTTCTTGCCGTATTTCTGTTTGATCGGCCAAAGCAATGTGCGGGCCTTGTCCAGATTTCCGTTATCCGGCCAACTGTTCAGCGGCGCAAAACGCTGCGACCCTGATCGTGAACCGCCGCGCCCGTCCGCTGTTCGGTAAGTGCCGGCGCTGTGCCACGCCATGCGGATAAAGAAAGGCCCGTAATGGCCGTAGTCAGCGGGCCACCAATCCTGCGAGTCTTTCATGAGGGCGATGATGTCTTGTTTCACCGCATCCAAGTCGAGTGACTTGAATGCTTCGGCGTAGTTGAAGTCCGCACCCATCGGGTTCGCTTGCGGCGAATTCTGGTGCAGCATTTTCAGGTTTAACTGGTTTGGCCACCAATCCTGGTTCGATACGTGAATTCTGCCTGAGAAGGGGCAACCGCCTGTACTACCGTCCATGATAATCTCCAGTCTGCGCGAATGTCGTTGGAACGATTCCAATAACCGCACAGTAGGGTGGCATCGGGCACAGGTAAAATCGAAACTATCGTTGATCGCGATAGATTTTTTCTATGATGACCTGACCGCCTTAACCGACGGAGGAGCGGCCTCTCGAAGAGTGTTTGAGAGCAAAACCGCTTCTTCCCGACGGGGATCAGCTTGTCTCGAAATCAGATAGATCGTCCGATTGGCTGACGGTCTGAGAGGACGAATTTCCAAGCTGGTATCATCAGCGCGCCGCGCCAGTGCCGGCAACAGTGTCACACCCTGCCCGGCAGCAACCAGCCCTCTCAACGTTTCAAGACTTGTCGCCTGTATATCGTCACCAACGCCCACCGCAGCGTTGCAGACAGCTTGTGTTTGATCGCGCAAACAATGCCCATCAACCAAAAGCAGTATGCGTTCGTTGCACAAAGACGTCTGCGCAATGTGCTTTCGGTCCGCGAGCGGATGACCCGGAGGAACTGCTGCAAAGAAGGGTTCGTCAAATAAGGTGTGAACTTTCAACGTAGGGTCGCCGGGCCTTTCCGCAATCAAGCCCCAGTCTAATTCACGCGATTTGACCGCAGAAATAACCGGTCCCGTCATCGCTTCGCGGCAAATGAGATCCAGTCGAGGGTGTATTTTTTTCAATGCGGGCAGGCCCCAAGGCAGCAAATACGGACATAAGGTAGGGATGATGCCGATCCGGCGAGGGCCAGTCAGCGGCTCTTCGCCTTGGCGCGCGATGCTTAAAATTTCATCGGCCTCCGACAGCATACTCCGTGCGCGGCTGACCACCGCGCGCCCCAGTGGCGTTAGCGAGATCGTTGAACCACGTTCAATTAAAGCGGCTTGAAGTTCGACCTCCAACTTTCGCAACTGTGCCGATAACGTCGGTTGCGACACGGCGCATGTGTCAGCGGCTCTGCCGAAATGGCGGTGGTCTGCCAACGCAACAAGATAGCGTAGTTGAGTAAGGGTCATCGTGCAGACCTATCACGCTCTCGACACCGACTTCAAACCCCGGAAGTATTGATTTCTTTGGCGATAACCGGCGGTCTAGCTGCGGCATCAAGACTTCACCCCGTGCCTTAGTCCGCAATAATTCGAAGAAAAACTGAAATTGAATGAGGTCCTCAGGCGGTTGCTCTGTTAACCTGAGCTTCCCTAGAGTGGTGAACCCGATTTCTCTTGGCAAGGATGGCCATGCCTCTTACGCGCGAAACTCTGACAGACGATAGCTTTAAGCAAAAAATGATTGATGAAGCGCCCGGTGAAATGGAGCTGATGGACGATCAGGAATTCGAGGCATCGCGTCAAACGATCTTGCGGGCAGCCGAAAACGTCGGCGAGCTTTGGGTTTTTGGTTACGGCTCATTGATCTGGAACCCGATTATCGAAGTGCAGGATATGCAGCCCGCGCGTTTGAGCGGGTATGGTCGCCGTTTCTGTGTATGGGCGCCTATCGGGCGCGGAACGCCTGAATGCCCCGGCTTGTGGCTGGGGCTGGACGCGACTGGCAAGGCGAGCGAACCATGCGATGGCATGGCACTGCGGATCGAGGCGGGCAAGTGGGATTTGGAATCGCTGATCCTTTGGCGCCGTGAAATGATCTCCGGCGTTTACATACCGGCCTGGCTGCCCGTCGAAATTGCGGGTGAGAAGAAGGACTGCTGTGTCTTCCTCGCGAATCCGCAACATGATCGCTATGCTGCTGAAATTGAATGGAAAAGAAAAGTCACCGCGATCGCGCAGGCGGAGGGGTCGCTTGGTCCGTGCCGCGATTACCTCTACGCCCTAGCCGAAAACCTGGACGATGCCGGTATGGATGATGACTACATCGCGCGGCTTGTCCGTGATGTGCAGGCTGAACGCGCGGGTCAATAGGCCGACCCACTGCTTTGTTCTCCGAAAACGATTGTCACCTGTACTGTTTCGCCGTCGCTGGCGACGCCAAGTCCCACTTGTTTGAAATCGGGATCGAGCGTATCCGCACCGGTTCGACCGTTTTGCCATTGGTTCACGACCGAGCGCGCGGCGGCTTCCGCCTGCCAGACCACCGCACCCGAACCCCGCCAAAACCCAGCCGCCAAGCGGCCTGAGCGGCTTGGATCGGTTCGGAAAACCTCGTCTAATATCCCCGTTGAGAACCCGCCGCTGGCCAGCGCGCTGTTGGCATTGTTGCGCGCGGTGCTCGCCAGAAGAGGGTGGGTGACCAGCGGTGCGAGGCCGTTCCGCGCACGCTGAGCGTTTAGCGCCGAGGTCAAACTCTGCTCCAGCGCGACCGTGAAACCGCTGAGGTCGGCGGGCGGCTCGCCATAGTCCCGCTGCAGTGCGGCCTGTTGCAGGTCACCGACGGGCGTTGCGTAGAGCATTGTAATATATATCTGATCTCCGCTCATCGCCGTGCCCACACCCGCGACGGTATAGAGCGGATTGAACAGATTTTCCCGGTGTCCGGGGCTTTCCACCCAGTTCGCGGCGGCTTGTCGGGCGAGGGAATCGGACCGCCAGTCCAGCGCGCCCTGGCCTGACCACAGGTTCTCGGCCAGCCCCTCAAAGCGCCACATCTCTGATTTCGGCACACGCTGGTCGAGGGTTTCGCCGTCGGGCGCAACATGGTCAAAGAACTGAAACTGCTGCATTTTCCGCGAGTAGCGCGCGGCGGAGGCATCCAGCGCGGTGTCGGCGCTCAGCGGGGGCAAGCCGACCTGCGCGCGCTCGGCATTGCTTGCCTGCAACACCTGCCATCGCAAGGCGTCGATCAGCGGTCCGGGGTTGGCGGGAGGCGGAGCGCGCAGAGCTGCCTCGGCGGCGGAGATCAGGGAATGCTGTTGAAATACAGCACCTTGTCCGAGCGCAGGTACAGGCATAAGCAGAAGGGCGGCGGTCAGATATGCTTTCATGGTGCATGGATTTACGCCGTAAAGTGGCGGCGATGTGGCACGTCGGATCACGATTTGCGTGAGCGGTAAAACCCGTGAAAAGTGACGCAATTCTCTGAACCGGTCAGGGAAAATCCTTCAAAACCCGCGCAAAACTCTGCAAAAGCCGCCTTCACGCCGTCAATTTCCCGCAATTCCGCCGGTCGCCATAACGGAACCGCCGCCACGTTGATACCGGCGCGCATTTCCGTCGCGCGCAGGGTGTGACCGAGGCCACCGATACGGGCGGTACAACCGTCTTTGACAGCGTTGACGATGATGCAACCGTTCCCTGAGGATTTACAGCTTTTTTCGCTGGCGAAATGCCGCCGAAATCGTCCCGTCATCGAGGTAATCCAACTCGCCGCCCACCGGCACACCCTGCGCGAGACCCGAGACCGACACGCCGCAATCCTCCAGCGCATCGGCGATGTAGTATGCGGTGGTCTGGCCGTCGACCGTCGCGTTCAGCGCCAGGACAACTTCGGTCACGGCATGGCCCCGTGCCCGCTCGGCCAATTCCGGTATCCGCAAATCCTCCGGCCCGACCCCGTCCAGCGCCGACAGCACGCCGCCCAAAACGTGATACCGGCCCCTGAATGCCCCGGCGCGTTCCAGCGCCCACAGGTCGCCCGCCTCCTCGACCACGCAAATCGTATCGGACTGACGTTCGGGGTCACAACAGATCGAGCACGGATCGCGCGTATCCACCGCGCCGCAGACCGCGCATTCGGTTACTTTTTCCGCAACATCAGCCATTGCCCGCGCCAGCGGTTCCAGCAACAGGTCGCGCTTTTTGATCAGATGCAAAGCCGCCCGCCGCCCCGACCGCGGCCCCAACCCGGGCAGCTTGGCCAGCAAGTCAATCAGCCGCTGTATCTCGTCGCCGGTCTGGTTGGAGTTTTTCATACGCGCTTTCGTTACAAGGCGGCGAAAGCATCCGCCCTGCCTGAATCGACATATACACGACAAGATCATTTTTGGAAAAGCGCCGATCAATCGCGGGGCAATCATCGGATGCGGAATACCTCTTGTTTTGATCACGGCCTTGTATGGTTGAACGGGATGATCCACAAAGGTGGTTCTCCAGTCTTCGATTGGGGCAAGCGGCACGAACGCGGCGCGGGGGTGATAACCGCTGTCGCGTTCAAACGACGAGAACGTTGCATGTAATGACGAATGAGAGCGTTCACGGAACGGATTGGTCAGACGATCAGATTGATCTCGTCGTGGCCGATTACGTCGAGATGCTGCAATTCGAATTAGCGGAGCAGCCCTACGTAAAGGCGCATCGCAATGCTGCCTTGCAAGAATTGACGGGTCGCACGCGGGGGTCGATTGAGTTCAAGCACCAGAATATCAGCGCAGTCCTGCGAACCCTCGGCTGGCCATGGATATTGGGGTACAAACCGCTCGGTAACTATCAGAATGCGTTGCTGACCGGTGTCGAACGCTACCTTGCCAGATTTGGTGAGATCAAAATTCCGCTTGAGCGGAAAACGATCGCACTCCAAGACGAAGGTGTTCTTTTTGTTGGCCCCGCTCCGCTTTTGAATACTGACGACACGTCACCCCAGCCGGAACTGCAAAGGCTCATCCGTAAATTTGACCCTGCAACACGGGATGCCCGAAATCGTCAACTCGGGCTTTTGGGTGAGGAACGCGCGTTCCATTCTGAAAGGGCGCGTCTCAAAGCCGAGGGGAGAGACGATCTTGCCAGAAAAGTACGATGGGTCTCTCAAGAGGACGGCGATGGTGCCGGATACGATATACTTTCTTTCCAGCATACGGGTCAGGAAAGACTCGTCGAGGTCAAGACGACAACGGGGCATGGTCGAACGCCGTTTTTTATAACGGCAAACGAGTTGAGTGTTTCTCAAGAACGCCCCGATAATTATCGGATCATGCGCTTGTTCGATTTTGCGCGAATTCCGCAGGCATTCGAAATCTCGCCGCCAATCGATTCAGCGACACGTCTGACGCCGACCCAATATCGGGCAAGCTTTCGATAACGCTGCCAGACAAAAGCGGATCTCGGCATCGACCAAATCTGCCCGCAATCACCCCGCCCTCACGCCGCGACGCGGTCCTTCTCCGTTGCGGCCCGCAATCGCTCCGGCGGCAGGATCAGGGTCACTTCCGTTCCGGCGTCAATCTCGCTTTCCAGTCCGACCGTGCCGCCATGGGCTTCGATCAGGCCCTTGATGATCGGCAGGCCGAGGCCGGACCCTTCCCTGTCGGAACCGCGGGTATAGCTTGACCGCGAATAGACATGCCAAACGGCCTCGATCTCGTCGGCGGGAATGCCGCATCCGCGATCTTTGATCGTCAGGATTGCGCCCTTTGCCGATGTGCTCAGTTCGATATCAACGCGCGACTCCGGCGGTGAAAATTTCAGCGCGTTGGCCACCGCGTTTTGCAGGCATCGTTTGATGGCCGTCGGATCACAATATGCGATGACCGAGTGCGGCGCGGTCACCTCGATGCGGCAACTCTCCGGCTCGACGCAAAACTGACGCCGGACGTCAGAGATCAGCACCGCCAGATCGACCGCGTCTTCGTGCAGGTCAATGCCGCCGGCGTCAATTTTTGACAGGTCGAGGACCGAGTTTGTAATCGCCACCAGATCGGTTGCCGAATTCTCGATATCCTGAATGTAATCCAGCATCTTTTCGCGCGGCAGATCGCCCTTCATCATCAGGATCAGCTGTGAAAATCCTTTGATGGCATTCAACGGCGTCCGGAATTCATGGCTCATCCCCGCGAGGAATTGCGCGCGATAGCGGCCCGTTTCCACCAACCTGTGCTGGCTCTCGGTCAGGCGCTGTTGCTGTTCGCGCAGCGCGCGGTTTTTCCGGCTCGTCGAATAGGCGAGCAAGGCCGTAAAGGCCATGAAGGCCAGAAAGACCGCAAAAATCAGCTTGAGCGTTTTTTCGTTCAACGACGACAGGTTGTGGCGGGTCTGGCGGTCCAGAATCAATCCGTGACCCTGCAACTTTGCCGCTTCGCGCTTTCCGCGCAGGGTCAGAGGCATCAACGCTTTGCCGCGACAAACGCGGTCACAGGCCGGGTCGGCCATGACCGTTTCAATCCGTGTGAAGATTTTGCCGATCCGCGCCGAAAACCGGACAACAGCGGGATTGGTGACGTCCCCGATCCTGCCACTCCTGAAAACCGACATCCAGGTTCGGGCTAGTGCAAAGGCATCGGCCAGCCCGTCCTGCGCGAAGGCCGGATCATCCAGCGCCGCCCGCTGGGCCGCAAGGTGCAGGCGGTCGAACTCGTTCATCGCCCGCGAGGACGAATAGATAATCTCAAGCGCTTGTGACCCGTTTGCCTGCGAAGATTTTTCGGCGGTCCAGATTCCGAACCCGATCAGCGCGCACAAAATCAGGACCGAACCGGTTACGAATAACCGGTCAAAAGTATGCCCCACCGCCAAAGTGATTACTCGATTTCGATTTCAGAAAGCGCCCAGATCGACAGTCCGCGCATTTCCGGAACCGCCTGCACCTCGGGCGAATCGAAATCGAACATGATCCAGTAGGGGCCTTTGTTGTCCAGTGTCAGGCGCGTGCCATTCATCCGCAGGGCGACAATCGGCTCGTATTCGGCGATGATCCTGCTCGGGATTGAAACCGCATAATCGTTCAGCGCAATCGCCGTATACGCCTCTCCCTCGGCCTCGGCCAAAGACAACAGTTTTTCGAGCGATACGCCCTCGTAAAGGTCAACGCCGTCAGTCCAGGGCGTGCCGGTCTTGATCGTCTCCATGTCCATCGCGGCAAGTGCTTCATACTCAAAGGTGGCGACTTCATCCCCCTCGCGGTCCAGAATGACCAGCGTATCTGCCAGCGACGGCGTCGCCGTGCATGCGATCCCGCCAAAAAGGAAGAGGGCGAAGGACAAGGCAAGTCGGGTCATTGTCGGAACTCCGTGCAGGATGATTTTCCCGCTAAGAACTAGGTGGCGATTGATTAAGGAGGGTTAACCGGGAGGATCGAAGCGCCGATAAATTTAACTAAATTTTGCCTTTTCCGAACAGGCCGACCCCGCAGGCGCGGCATCGGCAGACGGCGTCGATCCGAAGGCCCGGGCCGGATCACAGTTTCAATTTGCGGTGCGGCATACGAATGATAAGCCGACCCGATGACCACCACCGCGCCGCGCGCCGCAAACTGGCTGATCCTGACGGCTTTGCTGAGTTGCAGCGGGGTCAGTATTCTGTCGACCGACCTTTTCACGCCCAGCCTGCCGCACTTGCCCGGTTTACTGGCGACGACGCCGCAGATTGTGCAACTGACCATGAGCCTCAATCTCGCGGCCTTTGCGGTGTGCCAGCTTTTCTACGGGCCGCTGGCCGACCGGTTCGGGCGGCGGCCTCTGCTGATTTACGGCCTGATCGGGTTTTTGATCTCCTCGGTCGCCTGCGCGCTTGCTCCGACCATCGGAGTATTGATTGCCGCGCGTATTGCGCAGGGATTTTTCGCCAGTGCCGAGGCCGTTGTGACCATGCTGCTTGTCCGCGAATTGTTCGAGGGCGACGAGGGGACCCGCGCGATGGGTCTGTTCGGCATGGGCCTCGGCGCGTTTCCGGCGGTCGGGCCGTTGCTGGGCGGTTACATCCACATCTGGGCGGGATGGCGCGCGAATTTTGTGCTGATGGCCGCGGCCATCGCCGTTTTCGGCCTGCTGGCGGTCAAGGTTCTGCCCGAGACAAAAGTCCCGGACCGGAACGCCCTCAACCTGCGCCATATCGCCCGCACCTATCGCAGCCTGATCACCGAGCGTGCGATCCTGCGCTATCTGATCCCGATGGGAACCAGCATGGCGGGCATGTTCGCGTTCATCACGGCGGGGCCGTTTATTCTGATCGACCTGATGGACATCGCGACCGAGCGGTACGGGCTTTATTCCGGCGCAACGGTGCTGTCGTACATCGCGGGCAGTTACTCCGTCAGCCGCCTTGCCCGCCGCGTTCCCGGTCCGGCGCTGGTAGAGGCGGGGGTCGCGACCTTGTTTGCGGGCGGCCTCGGCACATTGGCGGTGGTCGGTTCGGGTCTGGCGACGCCGCTGTCACTGGTCGCGGTCCTGTCGGTCTCGACCTTCGGGATCGGACTGGTCTTCGGTGCGGCGCCCATGCTGATGCTGGATGCAGCAGGCGACGTGCGGCGGGGCGCGGCCTCCGGTCTGCTCGGGTGTTTCGAGCTTGGGTGCGCCGCGCTGGGCGCGCTGGCCGTGGGCATGTTCTATGACGGAACCGCGCTGCCCTGCGCCGCCGTGATGGGGGTCAGCGGCATCCTCGGCGCAGGGGCGTGGCGGGGGCTGGCAGAGCGGCGGGGATAGTCCCGCCCTCCGCCGCGCTCCGGCGGTTACTGGCCCATCATGCCTTGCAGGCCGGGGGGCAGTTCCATGCCGCCCATCAGCTTTTGCATTTCTTCCTGTGCGCGTTCCGCCGCCTTGGTCTGGGCATCGGCGACCGCCGCGACGATCAGATCCTCCAGCACGCCGACCTCGTCGGCATTGACCAGCGAGGGGTCGATGGTCACGCCCTTGAGCGTGCCTTTTGCGGTGGCCGTCGCGACGATCATGCCGCCGCCGGACGATCCCTGAACCTCGATCCGGTCCAGCGAGTCCTGCATTTCTGCGGCCTTCGCCTGCATCTGTTGCGCCTGCTCCATCATTCCTTTGATGTCGCCCATGCCTTTGAGTGCGCCAAACATTCAATCTTCTCCAAATAGGTCTTCGTCATCGTCGAACGTATTATCGTCCAGAGGCTCGCCCGCTTCTTCGCCGGTCAGCCGCTTGCGCGGGATCACCAGCAGCTCGGCGTCTTTGAACAGCGCCAGCCCCGCCGCGACAAGAGGGTTTTTGCGCACACGCTGTTCCAGCGACTGCATTTGCTCGCTGCGGGCTTCGGAAACCGTGGCCCCGCCGGGCGCATCCCCGACCGAGACAATCCAGCGGTGATC
>CALGNW010000258.1 GCA_937958345.1 uncultured Neomegalonema sp.
GGGTGGCGGGTATGCGTCCAACATCGAAAAGCGCGCGGGTGAGGCGAATGTCTATAACTCGCCGGGCTGGAAACGCATGCAGGCAAACGCCGCGAAAACCGCCCGCCGTGATCCGGTTATCATCGACGCCAAGGCCATGCCCGATTTTGATATCGGCGACCGCGTTTTCCATCAGAAGTTCGGTTACGGTGCGGTCGAGATGATTGACGACGACAAACTGTCGGTCGTCTTCGAAAAGGCGGGGACGAAAAAGGTTGTCGCGAGCTACGTCACCAAAGCGGACAAGGCCGGAGCCGATGATGACATTCCGTTTTGAGTCGGTCGCGGTCAGTAGTTATTGAATACGTTCAATCCTGTGGAGTGCTTCGGTTGAGCGGGCTGCCCGCTCTCAAGCCGGCGCTTTGCTGGCCGGTTCATAAATCCGCTGAGGGGGAATGTGCAGTCTGACTGCTTCCCCCAGCGCAATGTCGCCGGTCTTTTCAACCCACGCCGTGACGCCGCGCCGACCATCGGCAATTTTCGCGAACCGCATGCCCTTGCCCGGGCGATGGCGTTCGATCTGCTCAGCCGCAAACCGACAGGGGCCGTTTTCCATGTCAACAACCAGCGACGCGCCGCCCTCGAAAATCAGCCGGCTGCTCGGCGGAACTTGCGTTAACGACGGGACCCCTTCAAGGATCAGGTTCGCCCCGATCCATTCAGGATTGATCCGGTCGATCCGCATTTCTTGCGCGACGGCGTCCAATTCTTCCTGTCCCAGAATCGAGATTTGCCGGGTATTGCGGATTTCGGTCCCGCGTTTGTATTGCAGCTTTACCCGGGAACAGGATGGCCGGGTCAGGCCGCCGTGATCCTCGCCCTCGAAACCGGCATAGGAGGCAGCGATCCGTTCGCGGGCGCTGCTTTCCAGATCAGAGTTCCGGTCGGAATTGACAAAGAGACCGACCACGCGCCCGACAATGTTTGTTGGCATTAAAATCGGCATTTGGCCCTCCGTTTGCACAGCCTCTTAACAAAGCGGAAAGCATACCGGCTTGGCTCTGTCCAGTGTCTCAGATTGGTACAGACTGTACCGGCAGGTTTTCGCCTCCTCAAACGTCGTCCCCGGAGGACAGCCAATGACCACCCGTTTCATGACCGCCGCGAGCATTCTGGCCCTCGTTTCCGCGTGCTCGTCCCAGCCTGCATCGCCTCCGGTGAGCGCCACGGATCAGGGATTCACGGCCTTCCGTTCCGGAAACTTCGCCGCCGCTGAACAAGCCTATGCAGCCGCGCTTTCGGCCAATCCCGGGAATGAGGCCGCGATGCTCGGTCTGGCGGAAGTTTACGAGCAGACAGGTCGCGGACAAGAAGCTGCCGCGCTTTATGCGCAGTTGCATGCGTCGCGCAGCGGAGCAATCCGCGTTTGGAATGATGGTCGGGCGATGCAAGACGGCGTAAGAGAAGTGGCCGGTCGTCGATTGGGCGCGCTGGGGCACGGTGCGGTTGTTACCCACAGTACGATGACCGAATTTGAAGCGCCGGCTTACGCGCAGCCGATGCCACACGCGGCTCCGGTTGCGACAGATTACCTGCCGGACAACCCGACTTATGCACTGGATGAAGACGGGATCGTGTACTACGCGGACCCGGAGGCAACCCAGCCCATCACCGACATAGTGTTCGAGGCCCCGCAAGCCGCACAGATGATCGCAACGCCGCAGATGATTTCAGCACCGCAGGCGATTGAGTACATCCCGGCGGCACCGATTATGCCGGCGCCCATGCCTGTGCGAACCGGAATCATCTATCAAGACTCCCCCGTTGTTCAGCCGGTCGACGTTGTGGTTCCCAATCAGGCCGAGGCGATGATGTATCAACCTGCGCCTATGATGTACCAGCAGGCCCCGATCACCGCCCCCGCTTCGCCTGAAGCGACCCGCTATGAGGCCGCGCCTATGTCGTTTGAGGCTGCGCCTGCGCCAGTAACCTACGAGGCGGAACCGATTGCATACACACCTGCACCGGTTGCCCCGACGCGTTACGAGCCGGCACCCATGCCGGTTGCTCCGGCTCCTCGGATGATCGAGCGAGCTCCGATTGCGCAACCTGTCGCGCCCGCCTTTTCACCGATGCCGACCGCCTCGCGCAACACGGCACCGAGCGGTCCGGCACAGCCGCTTCCGCGCACTCAACCGGGCTATGCCGTGATCAACGGCGATCTGGTCTATATCAGCGCCGAAGACATTGCGAAGGGATCGATTGGCCAAGGTGCGCAGGGACCCATCGGCGGTGAGGTTATGAACGGGATCAAGATCCCAAATCTGAACTAGTCACAGCAGGCGGCGACCGACTGTGAAGCGAAGCCCCCGATGCGTGTCGGGGGCTTTCTTTTTTTGATAGCGTCGATCAGGAGGGCCACCGGGTCATGCTTAGATGCAGGCTTCGAAGAGAGCCTTTGTATTGTCCGCCGTCATCGTGACGGGATTTCCGCCTGCGCTCGGATCCTCCAGCGCCATTTTCACCATGTCGTCTATTCTGTCGGTGCCAACGCCGAGTTCGCCCAGCTTTTCCGGCACGGCAAGTTGCGCCCGCAGCGCCATGACATAGTTGTAAAAACCGTCAAAGCCGCCCGCTATGCCGAGGTAGTTGGCGGCCTCTTCGATCCGGCCCTCAATCGCATGCCGGTTCATTTCGAGGACGGGCGGAATCACGACGGCATTCGTCATGCCGTGGTGGGTGTTGTACAGTGCTCCAACCGGGTGCGACACCGCGTGAACCGCGCCGAGACCCTTTTGAAAAGCCGTCGCCCCCATCGCCGCAGCAGACATGAGATGCGCCCGTGCCTGCAAGTCCGCACCATCGGTATAGGCGCGCGGCAGATATTCTTTC
>CALGNW010000259.1 GCA_937958345.1 uncultured Neomegalonema sp.
ACGCGAACCTGATTATCGTCTCCGCGTGCGACAATCAGCGGCGAGCCGCAGAAGGTGATCGGCATGGCGTCGCCGATTTCCGGGACATAGCTGGCAAAGCTCAGCCCCGCCCATGTCGCGGCCATAACGGCGCGTTGTTCAAGCTGATAGGTTTCAGGGTCGGTGTAAAAGCTGTTCGGTAATCCCCGTGCTTCGGCGACCGGACGGGTGACGTGCTGGAGGACAGATTTGTCAAAAACGGTCATCATGGCTGCCTTTCGTGCTGGTCCGGTCAGCCTAAATCCGACTTTAAGCGCGTTCTTGTCCGTTTCGACCGCACGGGGTTCAAAAACGGCATGGAAACCGTTGTGCAATGCGGTATGTAGCGCCCATGATTTCCATACAGAACCTTGCCTTTTCGATTGGCGGAAAACCGCTGTTCACCGACGCCTCGGCCACTGTGCCGCCCCGAACCACCGTTGGTGTGATCGGACGGAACGGGTGCGGTAAATCCACTCTTTTCAAGCTGATTCGCGGCGAATTGACCCCTGACGGGGGTGAGATCGAAGTGCCGCGTCAGGCGCGGATCGGGGGTGTCGCCCAAGAGGCCCCCGCGAGCGAGGTGAGTCTGCTCGACACGGTTCTGGCCGCTGATCTGGAGCGGGCGGACTTGCTGGCGCGGGCGGAAGTCGAGACGGACCCGAACGAAATCGGGAATATTCAGACCCGTCTGGCGGATATCGAGGCACATTCGGCGGAGGCGCGGGCGTCTTCGATCCTGCAGGGCCTCGGATTTGATAGCGCGGCGCAGCGGCGGGCCTGTAGCGAGTTTTCCGGCGGGTGGCGGATGCGCGTTGCGCTGGCGGCGGTGCTGTTTTCCGCGCCTGACCTGCTGCTGCTGGATGAGCCGACCAACTATCTCGATCTGGAGGGGACGGTTTGGCTGGAGAACTTTCTGACCCGCTATCCCCATACCTGCCTGATTATCTCGCACGACCGCGATTTGCTGAACCGGTCGGTCAAGGGGGTGCTGCACTGTTATGACGGGCAGATGACCTATTACACCGGCGGGTATGATGCGTTCGATGCGGCCCGGCGCGCAAAGCTGGAACAGCAGGTCGCGATGAAGCGCAAGCAGGACGAGCAGCGCGCGCATATCCAGAGCTTTGTGGATCGCTTTAAGGCCAAGGCCAGCAAGGCGCGTCAGGCGCAGTCGCGCATGAAAATGCTGGAGCGGATGCAGCCGATTGCCGCGATTTCGGAAAATGCCGTCGCGGAATTCAGCTTTAAGACGCCGGATGATCTGCCGCCGCCACTGATTACCGTTTCGGATGCTCAGATCGGCTATGACGGGACGCCCGTTCTGTCGAAACTGAACTTTCGGATCGACCAGGAGGACCGGATCGCGTTGCTGGGCGCGAATGGCGAGGGCAAGTCGACGCTGTCAAAGCTGATCGC
Organism: uncultured Neomegalonema sp.; assembly: GCA_937958345.1. GTDB lineage: Bacteria > Pseudomonadota > Alphaproteobacteria > Rhodobacterales > Rhodobacteraceae > JAHDDY01. The sequence continues at coordinate 1,438 of CALGNW010000259.1, forward strand.
CGGTAAAATGGAACTGATGCAGGGCGAGAGCATCCGCTCGAAAAAACTGCGCATCGGGTATTTTGCCCAGCACCAGCTTGACGAGTTGCGGCCCGAGGAAAGCGCGTTGCAACACCTGACCGCGCTGCGGCCCGACGAGACGCCCGCGAAACTGCGCGCGCGGCTTGGGGCTGCCGGGTTTGGTGTAGATCTGGTTGATCTGGCGGCCAAGCGGCTGTCGGGGGGACAAAAAGCGCGGCTGCTGATGATGCTGGCGACGCTGGATATTCCGCACCTGCTGATCCTCGACGAGCCGACGAACCACCTTGATATTGAAAGCCGTGATGCGCTGATGCATGCGCTGAATGATTACGGCGGGGCGATTATCCTCGTCAGCCATGACCCGCATCTGGTCGAGGCTGTGGCGGACCGGCTTTGGCTGGTCGGCGGCGGGCAGGTTGCGAATTTCGACGGCGATATGTCCGATTACCGCAAGCTGCTGCTGGGTCAGCGCGGCGTGCCGGATCGCGGGACGAAAGAGCAGAAGGCCGCTGCGAAAGCGGATAAGCCGAAGGCAAAGCAACAGCGGCCTGCGGCCGCGCCGCAAAAGTCGGTTTCCAACCTGCGCGCGGATGCGAAGAAATGCGAGGAGCGGCTGGAAAAGCTGAACCGGATGCTGAAGACCATCGACGACAAGCTGGGCGACGGGCTGCAAAAGGGCATGATGAGCGCAACCGAGGTCGAGCGCGTCAGCATGAAACGCGCTGAAGTGGTTCAGGCGGTTGACCGTGCTGAATCGCTGTGGATGGCGGCGCTGGAAAAGCTTGAAGCAGCCGGAACTGCCTGACCCGGGATGCCTAGGCCAGTTGGGCCGAGGCTTCGCGTTCGCTGTCAACCAGAGGGCGCAGCGCGCGCATGACGCGGTAAAGGTTGCCTTCGACCAGACCGCGACGGGCGGTTTGGACCGCGCCCGTTGATGCCTCGCCGCTGTCGATCGCGTCGAGCGGGACCAGCAACGGGTCGAGGCGTTCTTCAGCCTCTTCAACCGTTATTTCTCCGGCGACGCATTGCTGTGCCGTGTAATAGGCCTCGGAAGCCGGACCGATAACATCTTTCGGATCGAGGGCATCGCGCAGGCGCAGGACCGATGCGTTGTCGGTCTTGATCAGGAGTTGAGCGCGGCGCGGGCCGTTCTCGACAACCACGCCGTTGATCAGAACGCGCTCTTTGGGCGCAAGTTTAAGGGCGAGTCCGGCCATCAGACACCTCTCGCAGTCAGGCGAGGGGCCGAGGCCGTTTTGATCTGGCGGTGCGTCCGGGACGTCATAGCGGGATCAACCCTTCCAATACCGCTGCACGCGCGTGCAGCATGTTCCGTCGGGGACTATCCGCGATTTTCGTGAAGATGGCGTAAAGTCTAGGAAATGCGGGTGTTTAGGTCCGGTTTGCGATGTTCGGATCAGGCGCAATGCCGGAGTTGCACGGCATTGCGTAATAAATGCAGGACGTGCCACGCCTGAGAATAACGCAGCTTAAGCGCCATGTATCACGCTTTCGCCCAATGGTAGGCGTGGGGCAGCGACGTAAACCGCTCCCCCGTTGTTCTCAGCCTAGAAAAGCGCGCAGGCAGATAATTAAAATCTCCCGGACGATCCGGCTGGTAAGGTGTTTATTAAATCTTTCCATCACGTGGCCTCCATGCATTCGAGGAGCTTCACCGATCTTCGGCAGCTTTACGAAAAACATGCGACTACGGGCGCAAGAACCGAAAAACACCCTGTTATCGGACAAGGAGGAACCGAAACACCCGTTGCGGACGGAGCACCGTGCTTCGTACTTCGAAAATAGTTCGAGTGCGGCATGAGGTCAAGACTGTAGAGCGGCCTCCGGCAAAAATACTGCGGAAGCCGTGATTTTTTACGTCAGCGCCCGCCGCAGGCCGCCCTTGGGCTGCCGGACCGGCCAGCAGGCGCGTCATCGGTGTTATTTGACCGCGCCAGCGTGCCGTTTTCGCGGTTGCGCCTTTGGATTATCGTATGAAGACTGTCAAGGCGACCTCGCCGCTGTTCGCTGGCGGGAGAATTCGGCAGGGCCGTCAACTGTGCCTCGATGGTGGTGATTTCTGCAAGCAGCTCGGCCTTTTGGGCTGCACAGAGCTGTAAAGCCGTTGTGTTGCCCGCGATTAACGCCGCGCGTTCCTGCGAGTAGATTGAAATGGCGCGCTTGGTCAGTTTTTCGTAGTTCACGTCACGCATGCGGATTGCCCCCCGATATGCATTTACACTCTTCATCCCGCCATCTTTTGCGGTGATTGGTTTGCAGAACCTTAAAGATTTGACGATGTCAGGTCGTAAGAGATGCCTGCGACGCTGTAGGACCGTGCCGGACCGCACATCTCGGGATTGTACGAGCAGACCGTGCGCACGCGGTCGATCCATGCGCGATAGCCGGAGATCGGGGTGAAGTACATCTCGTACCCGCCCAGCATGCACGGCTCGCCCGCAGCATTGTTCGTGCCCGGCTGGATACCCGACAGGACGCCCGCAAGCTGTGGATAGCCGTTCTGCATGGACATCAGCGGACCGCCGCTTTCGCCCTGACAAACGCCCTCGATCGCGCCGGTCGGGCTGGTCACGGTGATATACCCGTTGAGTTTCTTGTTCGACACGGCGACCTGCGTGGTCTGCAGATTCCGCATACCCGCCTTTGGCCCGGTCACAGGCCAGCCCGCCGTGCGGGCAAAGCCGCCGCCAAACACCGACGGGGTCGCCTGACGATCAAGCATCGCCGGAACAACGCTGCGCGGCAGCGGCTCGCGCAGACGGACCAGTGCGATGTCGTTGGTCAGGGTCGCGTACCGGAAACCCGCGTGAATGATCGCCTGATGCGCGGTGCGGCGGATAACCTTTGCACCGTCGAGATGCGTGTCGCCCGCAACAATCTCGATCCGGTCCCAACGCTCGCCGTCCGGGCCGCTGAGGCAGTGCGCCGCCGTGACGATCCAGCGGGAGTCGATGACCGTGCCCCCGCAATGTTCGGTCATCGTGCGCCCGCCGCCCTGATCGAATTGCATCGACAGCTTTACCATGCCGCGGAAATCCTGTGTCTGAAGGCCACGCCCGAATGATGCGGCGACCGTTCGGCCTGTCCGCGCGCCCGTGCGGCTGGAAACAGCGGTGGTCAGGGGCGCTGCGGCGGCAACGACTTGTGCATGATGCGCGGCCAGCGTTTCAGCCTGTGCCCCCGGTGCAGCCAGTGCAAGCGTGGCAAGGAGAGCGGTCGAAACAAGAGTGGCAAAGCGCATAATATTTTCCCCGAATACTGTCTTCGGGAACAGAATACGGGGTACGGGTAAATATAATGCTTAATATGTAATATTAAGCCTATGTAATTATTTGGTAACTCGGCATTTATTCTGTGTTAACTGCCTTAGTTGCTTTATTTTTGTAGATTTTCTTTAGTAATAAAGGGGTCATATACATTGGGAATTGGTAAAGTGCGACGAACAGCGTGAAAACCGGTGTTTGAGGCAGGGCGGCCAGATAAAGCGCGGCGTTGCGGTTGCCCCAGATCAGGGAGACTGCGCCCGCGCGCTCCGGTTCGGCGATGCGCCGCAGCGGCATGACCGTCAAAAGCTGCATCCCGATGTTGAGCGCAAAGACCAGACCGAGGACGCCCAGCGCCAGTGCCGGTGCGCGGACGATCTCGTCGGTGACGCCTGCAAAAATCGGGATCACTGTGACAACCATGGCAATGGCGCCGATGCCGTCAAAGGCGCGGGCGCGGATGGCGATGGTGTCGGCGCCGATCAGGGGACGCGCGATCAGGGCGCATAGCGCGCCTGCGCCGATCATCGCAGAAAGACGCAGGGACAGCGCCAGCGGGTCTATCGGAACGGCATCGCCGAGCAGCAGCGCCGTGATGAACGGGCCGAAGATCGGGGCCAGAAAGCTGCCGACGATCGTCAGTTCCAGCGCCAGTGCCGCGTCAAGGCTGAGTAACAGACACAGCGCCGCAGCCGAACCCAGCGGCGGGGCCGCGCTGATATAGACCAGCGATGCTTTGATTTCGCCGCCGAGGCCGAAAACATGGGCGAGGGCGGCAAAAGCGGCGGGGGTGACGATCATCAGGGCAATGCAGGTCGAAACAATCAGCGCCATGCGGCGGGGGCGAAGCGTGCGGCGGAATACGGCGGGCAGGTCTATGCGGACCATTGCGAGGAAGTACATCAGCGCGACGAAGAACGGCAGGGCGGGGCGCAGGATGGCCGCGAGGTCTTGCAAAAAGAGCGCCGCGACCGCGCCGATGGCCAGAAACCACCGGGCGCGCGCGCCGACCCATTCAACGGCGTCGAGCAGGGCGGCCATCACCCGCCGGGCGATTTTCGCATCGAGTCAGGCAGCCACGTCGCCAGTTCAGGAATAACGACGAGGATGACGACCATAACGACCATAATCAGGAACATCGGGAAGGCCGTCTTCGCGATGTAGCCCATTTCGTGCTTGGTCAATCCCTGCATGACAAAGAGGTTAAAGCCGATGGGCGGGGTGATCTGGGCCATTTCGACCACGACGACAACAAAGATGCCGAACCAGATCATATCAAAGCCCGCCTCGCGGAAGGCGGGGATATTCACCATCGGTTCGATAATGGCCATGGTCAGAACGACGGATGAAATGCCGTCCAGAAAACAGCCGATCACGATATAAAACAGCGTCAGGGCGGCGATCAGTTCGTAAATGCTGAGGTTCTTTGCGGCGATGTATTCCGCCAGAGCGCGCGGCAGGCCGGTGAAGCCCATCGCCAGTGCGAGAAATGCCGCGCCCATCAGGATAAATGCGACCATTGCCGAGGTGCGAACCGCCCCCATCAGCGATGCGCCGAAGGTAGAGGGCGTGAGCGAGCCTTGTACGAGTGCGAGGAACAACGAGCCGAGGACACCGAGGGCCGCGGCCTCGGTCGCCGTGGCCTTGCCGGTATACATCGAGCCGATGACGAGGGCGATCAGCAACAGGACAGGGATCAGAAAGCGCGAGGTCCAGAGCTTGCTGCGAAAACTGGTTTTCGGTTCGGGTTCAGGGCGCTGGCCGGGGAACAGGAAGTGCCATGCGACCACATAGGCCATGAACATCGCGGCCAGTGTCAGGCCGGGAACGACGCCCGCCATGAACAACTTGGAAATCGATTCGTTGATCGTGACGCCGTAGACAATCAGCGTCAGGGACGGCGGGATCATCAGGCCCAGCGTGGCCGCGCCCGCAAGGGTTCCGACGGTCATAAATTCGGGGTAGTTGCGCCTGCGCAGTTCGGGGATCGACATTTTGCCGACCGTGGTCAGCGTTGCGGCGGACGAACCCGAAACGGCGGCAAAGACGGTACAGCCGACAATGTTGGTGTGCAGCAAGCCGCCGGGCAGACGCGCCATCCACGGGGCGAGGCCACGGAACATGTCCTCGGACAAGCGCGTTCTGAAGAGGATTTCCCCCATCCATATGAACAGCGGCAGGGCGGTGAGCGTCCAACTGGAGGACGCGCCCCAGATCGTTGTGATCATCGCGTCGCCCGCAGGGCGGCTGGTGAACATTTCCATGCCCACAATCGCAACGCCGAGCAGGGCCAGCGCGACCCAGATGCCCGTACCGAGCAACAGGAACAGGACGAAGATGAAGATGCCGGTGAGGTACAGTTCTTCCATGGCTCAGGCCTCCGCGTACATGGAGTCTTCGATAGTCTCCTCGTTGAAGTTACTGCGTCCCTCAACGATCATACGCATCAGATTATCCCATAGACAGATGGCGAGAACGACGGTCCCGATGCTCATGGAGAGTTGCGGTATCCACATCGCGGTTTTGTCGAGATCCTGACTGATCTCGCCGAGTTTTTCCGACTGGAAATTGAACTTTACGGCATAGCGCGCGAAATATGTGGCGAGGACCGCCGCGCAGGCGAAACACCAAAGTTCGCCATATCGCCGGTGGCGTCCCAGCGCCGTGAGCATCAGATTGACGCGGATATGAGAGCCTGCATTCAGGGCATAGGCGAGGGCGAAAAAGCTGGCAGCGGCCATGCAATAGCCGGCGTAGGAGGTCGCGCCCGGAAAGGTCTGGCCGGTCCAGCGGGCGATCATCTGGGCGCAGATGACACCCAGCATTGTCAGCATCGCGACGGCGGCGATGATGCCGCTGATGAAGTAAATTGCGTCGAACAGTTTTCGAGGCCAGCGTTTTCGTGTGCCAAGCCAACTGAGATAGAGCGTCAGCAGCACGGCCGGTATAATAAGCACGAAGGCGCGGGTGGGCTTCCAGCTGCTTTTGAACTTCTCATGGTAGACCGCCTTGCCGACGTCTTCGATGGTGTCGGAGAGCCACTTGGAGAACGTGTCGAGGTTGTCAGCGAATACCTGCACGAAATCGGCAGCAGTGCCGAGGAGCGCGTCCATAGAATTCTCCGCAAGGTGGATCAGAATTGGTTCTTGCGAATTAACCTAGCGTGGTTAACGCGAAGGTAACAGAGCTATCGCGGAGTGAGGCAAGGTATTCGTATTTTTGGAGCGCTTGCGGGGCAAAACCTGCTCCGATCTTGATCGAGCAACACTGGTGATCGCGTCAGTCGGGTGTCGCGGGAAAGAGAGTTATCATTTGGGCTCTCATCCGTTCTCCGTTTTCGCCACCCGATGAAAGCACCGCCTGATAAAAATTGATTGTCGCTTGGCAGAATTCAGGGTTTTCAAAATCTGCTTCGACCGCAAGCTTCAAATCACTTACGGAAAGCTTGCTTTTGAGAATGATTTTGAGTGCGTGTTCTAATGCAACTTTGGTCGGGTCTTCTCGCGGAGAGACTCTGCCCTCCGGATCAAAAAAAACGCGCAGCGTGGCTGCTGTGACGGGATCCGTGAACGGGAGAAGATCGGCCACCCGCCCACTGGGAAGCGCATTTACGCCAGACTCTAGAACGATGTTGCACTCTGTTGGTACTGCTGAGAGCTCTTCCAACAAAGCGATGTAAGCGCGCAGAGCGGATTTCAGATTATCATCCGACGATGTGCGCGCCTTGTAAGCATTCTCAACTAATAACCGTTGCATCGCCGGGAGTGCGCCGTCCAGCACAGACGTGTACCTTTTCAATGAATTCGCCTCATCGGCGCTGTACGTCAAAAAACGCTGATATTCATTTGGGGCAAGTTGCTTAAAGGTCTGGTAGGACTGAACTCTAAAAGGATTTGATGTCAGCACTTCGTCGATCATCTCGACAGTGACCGGAGGTTGGCTTCTCAGGTTCGTCATGCCGTCATCAAATATTGAGGGAGCAAGACCGCCAAATAAACCACCAAATAACCCGTAGAAGATTAAAGTACGGGTACTAAGAGATTTTTTGGGTTTTTTGGGATCGTCCAAGGCGCATCCTCTGCGGTTCATATGTCTTGTTGAGAAAACGTAGCAAAGATCTTTCTCAATCCAAAGTTCCGCTGAATTGCGTGACAGAACCTCTCACTCTCGAGGTGAAGAGCGGGTGCGTTTTGTTCAGAGTTGTCGATGGCTGCATCGGCAAAGAAAAACCCTGCTCCGGTTTCCCGAAGCAGGGTTTGTTGTCTCAATCGGTGCTGTGAAAGCAGTTATTCCTCGTTGTATGCATCGATGACGGCTTTGCCTTCATCGCCGGCCGCTTCAAGCCATTCTTCGGTCATCTGCGCGCCGATGACTTTCAGCTCTTCAACCAAGTCATCGCCTGCAACGCCAACGTCCATGCCGCCATCGGCAAGGCCCTTGAGCGTGAAGTCGGTGTACTGGATCGAACGGTAAAGGCCGAGTTGAGCGGCCATATCGGCGCAAGCCGTTATCGCGTTCTGGTGGCCCTCGTCGAGGTCTTCCCACGCGTCCATGTTGACCATGACGGTGTTGCGGGGCAGCCAGCCGTCGACCGCGTAGAAGTTCGAGACATGCTCCCAGAGTTTCCGGTCATAGCCTGTCGCGCCGGAGGAAATCATCGCCTCGACCACGCCGGTTGCGAAAGCCTGCGAGATTTCCGCCGCCTCGATCTGCGTCGGGATCATGCCGGTCAGT
>CALGNW010000260.1 GCA_937958345.1 uncultured Neomegalonema sp.
CCGTTTGGCTTTGGCTTCGGTCGCCTGAGCCTTCGTCGGATAGATGGTCAAATCAATGACATTGTCCAGCATCCGAACTGTTGTCGCTGCCAAACTCCGCAAAAGCTGGATGTCAAGCTTGGCTCGCGCGTCGAACGGGTCCGTCACCAAACGGGATAAGTTGATTGAAGCCAAAGGCGCAGACCCGTTGGCCGGTAAGGGTTGCTCCGCACAAGAATTTGTCGCCGAAATTGTTTCCAAATAGTTCAGCGGGTTATCTGCGTTAATTCGATCTATAAACAATACGCCCGGTTCTGCGGCGGCAAATGTTCCCCGCATCATCAGATCCCACAGTACATGCGCAGGCAGCGTCTCGGTCACCTCGCCGTCCCACATCAAGGACCAGTCAGCCTGATTTTTAACTGCCTGCATAAACGCATCAGTGGCCATCACGGAAAGATTGAAGTTCCGAAACCGCGTGGGGTCTCTCTTGGCTGTAACGAAAGCACGAATATCAGGATGATCGCATCGCATTGTCGCCATCATCGCACCGCGTCGGGAAGATGATGACAGCAATGCGCCCATCGCATCACAAACATCCATAGCGGCCAACGGACCGGCAGAAGTTCCCTTGTCACCTACGAGCGGTGTGCCAACGGGACTGATCTTTGAAAAATCAAAACCAAGCCCGCCACCCATTCGCATTGTGCGGGTGGCCTCATGGGCAATCCGGGCAATACCTTCGACCGAACCGTCAAAGTCATCCATAACAAATGTATTGATCATCGTCTGATCGGCCTCGGTCCCTGCTACCGCGAGAATCCGGCCAGCGGGCAATACTTTGAAGTCAACCATCGCGTCAAAAAACTCGGCGCAACGATCCGGCGCATCTTCGTCGCACTCCACCGATGACAATGCCGTTGCAACGCGCAACCATGTATCTTCAACAGTCCGTTCAGCGAGGCCGTCTTGATTTTCAAACCGGTACTTCATGGTCCAGATTTGTTCTGCGATCGGCTTCACAACTATTGTCCTTTTGGTAAATTTTCTTCTACATGCCGCGTTAACTTACGATGCACAAGAATGTTCCAATTTTTACTCAACCAGAAAGATTCTCCATGTCGTCAACGCCACTGTTTGGTTGGCTGCGCCCCAAGCGAAAAGAAATTCACCGGTCAGCGCAGAGCTTGGCATCAGATCTTGCATCCAAAAGTCAGCTTTCCGGCAGTGTTTGGAGACACAAAAAAGGCGGCTTATATCGGATAGTCTGTATCGCATATCGGGAGAAAACGCTCAACTTAGAGGTTGTGTACGAAGACACAGCACAACCAATTACCTACATACGGCCTTTCGAAGAGTTCATGGATGGAAGATTCATGCGGGAATAAGGCAATCAATACAACCACTATTTCGACCAGACGGTCTCATTTATTAGCAGAGGATTTGCGACGGAGTTGCGCCATTGCCGCGTTACAGCTTCACATATTGGACAGCGTACATCGCCATTTCCCTAGATCGGCAAGGTTTGCTAGAGATTTGCGGTCGCGGAACTAATTTCACCGGTGTGAAATATATTTAGGGACGGAATGCCATGCTTACGATTTCTGGAATCCGCGTATCCGGCGGGCTTTGTATCGCCCTGCTAGCCTTGAGTGGGTGCTCACGCTTTGCAGCGGAAAACGGCCCACTGCCCTCGTCTAATGCGACATCGGTCGAGTACGGTGCGTTCGGACCTTCCCGGCCATCGTCATCAGGATTTGGCGCCGGCGGAGCGGTCATTAGCGGCGGCAGCACCGGAGTTTTCGGAACGACAGATCAAATCACAGTCGACGATTCCGGCCCGTTTCCCTCGGACACCACAACTTTCAACAGCGACTTGGCAGATTTCAGCTCGGATGATCAGCGGCTATTGCAAGGCATAGATATCGGCACGGAAAGCGCGCTCGTCTCGGCGATCAGTTTCCCGGGCGATGATGGAAGCCCGGCCTTTTTCGACGCCGACATCGGCCCCGAAGTATATTTCGCGACCAACAGTTCGTCACTCTCGGATGCGGCCCGTGAAACACTTCGGAAGCAAGCCGCATGGCTGAATGTGCACCCGAATGTCATTGCGACTGTTGAGGGCCACGCAGACGAACGCGGAACGCGCGAGTACAACCTTGCGCTCGGCGAACGCCGGGCAAGTGCTGTGCGAGGATACTTTACCGCTCTCGGGGTCGCAGGCGATCGCATCAGAAAAATCTCCTACGGCAAAGAGCGCCCCTCGGTAACAGGTTCGAACGAAGCCGCATGGCGTCAGAATCGGCGGGCGGTCACAGTATTGGAGCCGAACCAGCAACTTGTGTCCGGCCTCGCAGAAGACCAGACTTTGCTTGGGCCTGCGCCTTTCGAGACATCCGTTGATTCATTGCTCAACGATCCGATTTTGAACGATTTACCGTCCGGCGATCCGCTTCTGAACGACCCGCTACTCAATGACCCGCTTCTGAACGATCCTCTGCTCAACGACATCTGACACCCGGGGCGAAATTCAGTTTCGGCGAGAAAACGAAGAATTG